>NZ_JBHYMS010000019.1:12738-118148 GCF_042743185.1 Inquilinus sp. NPDC058860
TTTTTTTTTTACTCTCCGCGTGGGGGGGCGGCGCCGGGGGGGGGCCGCGGGCGCGGGGCCCCCCCCCGCCGCGGGGGGTGTTTGTATCCCCCCCCCACCACAAACCCACCCCCCCCCCCGACTTGCATTTCCCGGGCGCAGGGCGTATCAACCGCGCCGTCGTCAATCCCACACGCGGGCATCGCGGCCTGCCACGGCAGTGGCTTGGTCGCTCCGGTGCCTTTCGCCATATCCGCAATCCGCGGTGCGGCGGGAGGCAAGGCCCGCGGCGGAACAACCGGAAAAAGGACCTTCCGACCCATGGCTACGCCGACCTTCACCATGCGCCAGCTCCTCGAAGCCGGCGCGCATTTCGGCCACCACACCCGCCGCTGGAACCCGAAGATGGCGCCGTTCATCTTCGGCGTGCGCAACGGCGTGCACATCATCGACCTCGAGCAGACCGTGCCGATGCTGCACCGGGCGCTCGACGCGGTCCGCGACGTCGTCGCCAATGGCGGCCGCGTCCTCTTCGTCGGCACCAAGCGCCAGGCGCAGGACAAGATCGCCGACGGGGCCAAGCGCTGCGGCCAGTACTACGTCAACCACCGCTGGCTCGGCGGCATGCTGACCAACTGGAAGACGGTGTCGCAGTCGATCCGCCGCCTGAAGGAGATGGACGAGCAGCTCGCCCAGGGCGCGGTCGGCCTGACCAAGAAGGAGCAGCTGACCCTGACCCGCGAGCGCGACAAGCTCGAAAAGGCGCTGGGCGGCATCCGGGACATGGGCGGCCTGCCCGACATCCTGGTGATCATCGACACCAACAAGGAATCGATCGCGGTCCTGGAAGCCGCGAAGCTCGGCATTCCGGTCGTGGCCGTGCTCGACAGCAACTCCAGCCCCGACGGCATCACCTTCCCGGTGCCGGGCAATGACGACGCGCTGCGCGCGATCGAGCTCTACTGCGAGCTGTTCTCCGGCGCGGTCATCTCCGGCATCCAGGCCGAGATGAGCGCGAGCGGCGCCGATGTCGGCGCGATGGAGGAAGCCCCGGCCGAGGAGGCACTGCCGCCGCCGGCGGCCGAGACCGGCGAGGCGGAACAGCCGGCCGCCTGAGCCGAGAGCGAACCAGGGGCGGCCCAGAAAGCCGCCCCTTTCTGTCGATGAGGGTGCCTGCGACCGGTGGGGCGCGGCGCCGAACGAACGGAATGCGAGGACGATATGGCGGAGATCACCGCAGCGCTGGTGAAGGAGCTTCGTGAGAAGACCGGCGCCGGCATGATGGATTGCAAGAAGGCGCTGGGCGAGAGCGGTGGCGACCTGGAGGCCGCGGTCGACTGGCTGCGCAAGAAGGGCCTGGCGGCTGCCGCCAAGAAGGCCGGCCGCGTCGCCGCCGAGGGCCTGGTCGGCGCCGCCGTCGAGGGCACCCGCGGTGCGCTGGTCGAGGTCAATTCCGAGACCGACTTCGTGTCGCGCAACGACAAGTTCCAGGGCCTGGTCTCGACCCTGGCCGGCCTCGCCCTTGCGGCGAACGGCGATGTCGAGGCGCTGGCCGCCAGCGCTTATCCCGGCACCGGCCGCACCGCCGCCGAGGAGGTGACGCACCTGGTCGCCACCATCGGCGAGAACATCAGCCTGCGCCGCAGCGCCGCCCTGTCGGTGTCGGACGGCGTCGTCGCCGCCTATATCCACAGCCCGGTCGCCCCGGGCCTGGGCAAGATCGGCGTGCTGGTGGCGCTGGAATCGACCGGCGACAAGGCCAAGCTCGAAGCCTTCGGCAAGCAGGTCGCGATGCATGTCGCGGCGGCCCGGCCGGACGCGCTGCACATCGCCGATGTCGACGCCAGCAACCTGGAGCGCGAGCGCGCCGTGCTGGTCGAGCAGGCCCGCGCCAGCGGCAAGCCCGAGGCGATCATCGAGAAGATGGTCGAGGGCCGGATTCGCAAGTACTACGAGGAAGTGGTGCTGCACGAGCAGGTCTGGGTGCTGGACGGCGAGACCAAGGTCCGCGCGGCGATCGAGGCTGCGGCCAAGGATGCCGGCGCCCCGGTCGCGGTGACCGGCTTCGTCCGCTTCGTGCTCGGCGAGGGCATCGAGAAGGACCAGGGCGACTTCGCGGCGGAAGTGGCGGCCACGCTGGGCCGCTGAACCGGAACCAGATCGGCGGCGCTGAGGGGAGTGGAGCGACATGGCGAAGGCGGCCCAGTATCGACGGGTGCTGTTGAAGATTTCCGGGGAAGCCCTGATGGGCGACCAGGACTACGGCATCGACCCGAAGATCGTGGGGCGCATCGCCGATGACGTCGCGCAGGTCCACGCCCTCGGCGTCGAGATCTGCATGGTGGTCGGCGGCGGCAACATCTTCCGCGGCATCAGCGGCGCCGCCTCCGGCATCGAGCGCGCCACCGCCGACTACATGGGCATGCTGGCCACGGTGATGAACGGCCTGGCGCTGCAGAGCGCCTGCGAGCACAAGGGCCTGCACACCCGCGTGGTCTCGGCCATCCCGATGCAGACGGTGTGCGAGCCCTATATCCGTCGCCGGGCGATCCGGCACATGGAGAAGGGCCGCGTCGTCATCTTCGTCGCCGGCACCGGCAACCCGTTTTTCACCACCGACACCGGCGCCGCGTTGCGGGCCTCCGAGATGGGCTGCGACGCCATGCTCATGGGCAAGCAGGTCGACGGCGTCTACGACGCCGACCCGCTCAGGGTCGCCGGGGCCAAGCGCTTCGATCGCTTGACCTATATGGACGTGCTGGCGAAAGATCTCCGCGTCATGGATCATGCGGCGATCTCGCTGGCCCGTGAGAACAAGATCCCGATCCTGGTCTTCTCCATCAACGAGCATGGCGCGTTCGCGGAGGTGGTCGCAGGGCAGGGACGCTACACCATCGTGACCGAGGAGGGCTGAGCGTGGCCAAAGCCGATCTCGACGACATCTCCCGCCGCATGGCGGGTGCTCTGGAGTCCCTGCGCAAGGATCTTGCCGGTCTGCGCACCGGCCGCGCCAGCATCAGCCTGCTCGAGCCGATCACGGTCGACGTCTACGGCGCCCAGATGCCGCTGAACCAGGTCGGCACCATCGGCGTGCCGGAGCCGCGGATGCTGACGGTGACCGTCTGGGACCGCAGCGCGGTCAAATCGGTGGAGAAGGCGATCCGCGATTCCGGCCTGGGCCTGAACCCGCAGACCGAAGGCCAGACCGTCCGCGTACCGCTGCCGGAGTTGAGCGAGGAGCGCCGGCGCGAGCTGACCAAGGTCGCCGGCAAATACGCCGAGGCCGCCCGCGTCGCGGTGCGCAACGTCCGCCGCGACGGCATGGACGCGCTGAAGCGGGCCGAGAAGGACCACGAGATCTCCGAGGACGAGCACAAGCGCCTGGCCGACAAGATCCAGGGCCTGACCGACGCCCGCATCCGCGAGATCGACGACGTGGCGGCGCAGAAGGAAAAAGAAATCCTCCAGGTCTGAGCACCGGGATGCACCGTTTCGCCCCCAAGGCCGAGGACCAGCCCGCGCTCCATGTCGCGATCATCATGGACGGCAACGGCCGCTGGGCGACCGCCCAGGGCCTGCCGCGCGCGATCGGCCATCGCCAGGGTGTCCACGCCGTCCAGCGGACCATCGACGCCGCGATCGCGCTCGACGTCGGCTACCTGACGCTGTTCGGCTTCTCGACCGAGAACTGGCGCCGGCCGATCCTCGAGGTCGGCGAGCTGATGAAGCTGCTGCGCTTCTTCCTGCGCGGCGAGCTCAAGGCCCTGCACAAGAAGGGCGTGCGGCTGCGCTTCATCGGCGACCGCGGCCGGCTGGCCCCGGACATCGTCGATCTCCTGGCCGAGAGCGAGACGCTGACCCAGGACAACACCCGCCTCAACCTCACCGTCGCGCTCAGCTATGGCGCCCGGCAGGAGATCAGCGAGGCGGCGCGCCGGCTGGCGCGCGAGGTCGCGTCGGGCGCCCTGTCGCCGGAGGCGATCGACGAGCGGCTGTTCGCCGACCGCCTGTTCACCGCCGACCTGCCCGACCCCGACCTGATCATCCGCACCAGCGGCGAGCAGCGGATCAGCAACTTCCTGCTGTGGCAGGCGGCCTATGCCGAGCTGGTCTTCGTCGACACGCTGTGGCCGGATTTCGGCCATGCCGACCTGGAGTCCGCCCTCGCCGAGTTCCGGCGACGGGAACGTCGTTATGGCGCTGTCGGTGGCCAATAGCCCTCAAGCGAAGCGCAGCAACCTCTCGCTGCGGATCCTCTCCAGCCTCGTTCTCGGACCGCTGATCCTCGCCGCCGTCTATGTAGGCCGATGGG
Source organism: Inquilinus sp. NPDC058860 (assembly GCF_042743185.1). Lineage (NCBI taxonomy): Bacteria > Pseudomonadati > Pseudomonadota > Alphaproteobacteria > Rhodospirillales > Rhodospirillaceae > Inquilinus > Inquilinus sp. NPDC058860. Next base: position 17,030 of record NZ_JBHYMS010000019.1, read on the forward strand.
AGTTCGCGGTGATCGTCGCGCTGCTCGGCGTGCTCGGGGTCGACGAATGGCTGCGGCTGGTGCTGCGGCGGCGGCCGCCCGGCTGGGTCCGGGTGTCCGCCGGCCTCGGAATTCTCGCCGTGACCGTCGCCACAGGCTGCGCCGGCGCCGTCGCCGGCCTGATCGTGCTGGCCGCGGCGACGGCGGCCTTCGACGTCGCCGTCAACCTGCGCCTCGGCACGCCCGGCCGGATGCCGGCGCTGGGGCTGCCCTATCTCGGCCTGACGGTGGTCGCGCTGCTGCATCTGCGCCAGGATGGCTGGCAGCCGGTGATCTGGCTGCTGCTGGTGGTCTGGGCCACGGATATCGGCGGCTACATCTTCGGCCGCTGGATCGGCGGGCCCAGGCTGGCGCCGCGGCTGAGCCCGAAGAAGACCTGGGCCGGGCTGATCGGCGGGGCCGGCCTGGCGGCCGTGGCCGGCGCCGCCGCGATCGCGGTGCTGCACCGCGCCGGTGCGGCGATCCTCGCCGTCCCCGGTGCCGCGCTGCTCGCCCTGGTGGCGCAGGCCGGGGACCTCGCCGAATCCGCGGTCAAGCGCCACTACGGCGTCAAGGACAGCGGCGATCTGATCCCCGGCCATGGCGGCGTGCTAGACCGGATCGACGGCCTGCTGGCCGCGGCGCCGTTTTTCGCCCTGTTCACAGCCCTTTTGGATGCGTCTTTCAGATGATCTCGGCCCCATCCCCGGAGGCTCCGCGCTCCGTCACCATCCTCGGCGCCACCGGTTCGGTCGGCGCCAGCACCGTCGACCTCATCGGCCGGTCGCCGGAGCGCTTCACGGTCGAGGCGGTGACGGCCAACAGGGATGCGGAGCGGCTGGCGGCGATCGCCCGGCAGCTCGGCGCCCGCTACGCCGCCGTGGCGGACGAGGCGGCCTATCCGGCGCTGAAGGCCGCCCTGTCCGGCAGCGGCATCGAGGCCGCGGGCGGCGCGGAGGCGGTGGTGGCGGCTGCGGCCCGGCCGGCGGAATGGGTGATGGGCGCGATCGTCGGCGCCGCCGGCCTGCAGCCGATCCTGACCGCGATCCGGCGCGGCGCCATGGTCGCCTTCGCCAACAAGGAGTGCCTGGTCTGCGCCGGCGAGCTGATGATGGCCGAGGTGCGGCGGCACGGCGCCACGCTGCTGCCGGTGGACAGCGAGCACAACGCCATCTTCCAGGTGTTCCAGCCCGGCGAGAAGGTGCGGCGGCTGATCCTGACCGCCTCCGGCGGACCGTTCCGGGAATGGAGCCGCGAGCGCATGGCGGCGGCCACGCCGGCCCAGGCGGTGGCGCATCCGAACTGGAGCATGGGCGCCAAGATCTCGGTCGACAGCGCCACCCTGATGAACAAGGGGCTCGAGCTGATCGAGGCGTCGCACCTCTTCGCCATGCCGGAGGACCGGATCGAGATCGTGGTCCATCCGCAGTCGGTGATCCACAGTCTGGTCGACTACGCCGACGGCTCGGTGCTGGCCCAGCTGGGGGTGCCCGACATGCGGGTGCCGATCGCCTACACCCTGGCCTGGCCGGAGCGGATGGAGACGCCCTGCGCCGCGCTGGACCTGGCCCGGATCGCCCGGCTGGACTTCCAGCACCCGGACCCCGAGCGGTTCCCGGCGCTGCGGCTGACCCGGGAGTGCCTGCGGCAGGGCGGCTCGGCCGCGACCGTGCTGAACGCCGCCAACGAGGTGGCGGTGGCGGCGTTCCTGGAGGGGCGGATCGGCTTCCTCGACATCGAGCGCATCGTCGAAGGCACCCTTGCCATGATTCCGGCACAAGCTGTGGCGACTCTGGACGAGGTGTTCGCCATCGACGCAGAGGCGCGACGGCGCGCCTCTGCGCTTTGAATTCGCGGGCGAGCGGGCCTACATAGGCCCTCTGGCCGAGAGGACCATATGACGCTGTTCACCTATCTGATCCCGTTCCTGGTCGTGCTGACCGTCCTCGTCTTCGTGCACGAGTTCGGCCACTACTGGGTCGCCCGCCGCAACGGGGTGCGGGTCGAGACCTTCTCGATCGGCTTCGGGCCGGAGCTGTTCGGCTTCAACGACCGGCACGGCACCCGCTGGAAGTTCAGCGTCGTGCCGCTCGGCGGCTACGTGAAGATGTTCGGCGACGCCGACGCGGCGTCCAGCCCGGCGAGCGCGGCGCTGGACGGCATGAACGAAGACCAGCGGGCGGTGTCGTTCCACCACAAGCCGGTGGGCCAGCGCGCCGCCATCGCCGCCGCCGGGCCGATCGCGAATTTCCTGTTCTCGATCGTCGCCCTGTTCTTCCTGTTCCTGATCGGCGGCCATCCCTTCCCGCCGGCGGTGGTGGGCGATGTCTCGGCCGGCGGCGCCGCGGCCGAGGCCGGGGTCCGGTCGGGGGACCGGATCACCAGCATCGACGGCACTGCGGTCGACCGCTTCGCCGAGCTCGGCATCGCGGTCCGCAACGGCGGCGGCAAGGCCGTGACGATCGGCATCGACCGCGACGGCGAGGCGCTGAGCTTCGCCCTGACCCCGCGGCAGGAGACGGTGCCGACGACCGATGGCGGTTCGGCCACCATCTGGCGCCTCGGCATCGCCGCCGACACCGGGCCCTATGGCGTCGCCGAAGCGGCGCGGATGTCGGTCAGCGAGAGCTGGGAGATCGTGTCGATGACCGCCTCGGCGCTCGGCCAGATGGTCTCCGGCCAGCGCGGCACCGAGGATCTCGGCGGCCCGATCCGCATCGCCCAGATGTCGGGCGAGGTCTACCAGGTCGGCATCGTGGCGCTGCTCTGGTTCATGGCGATCCTGTCGATCAATCTCGGCCTGATCAACCTGGTGCCGATCCCGATGCTGGACGGCGGCCACCTGCTGTTCTGCGCGATCGAGGCGCTCCGCGGCCGTCCGCTCGGCGCGCGCGCCCAAGAATACGGTTTCCGCCTTGGGCTTGCTTTGGTATTAACCCTGATGCTCTTCGCGACCTGGAACGACCTGGTCCAACTCAAGGTAGTGGCCTTTTTCAAAGGCTTGGTGTCCTGAGCCGGGACGTGTTACCGGATCGCGGCGGGGGTGACTCGCCGGGATCCGCAGCCGCTGACGCTGGGGGCGGCGGTCGTTCGTCAAACCTCTCGCGCCCGGTCTGTCGGGGGCGAAAGGCATGGGTGTGAGTTTGAGGGGAAAGCAGAAACCGATGTCGACCGTGACCTCCCGACTCTGGCTCGCGGCCGTGGCGGCTGTCGCTCTTGGTACCGCGCCCATGGCGGCGCCGGCGCAGACCCGCGGCGGAGGGACCATCGCCGACGTCAAGGTCGAGGGGTCGCAGCGGATCGAGCCCGCCACCGTGATCTCCTACATGGCGATCAAGCCGGGTGACGACTACAGCGACCGCGGCGTCGACGAATCCGTCAAGAGCCTGTTCGCGACCGGCCTGTTCTCCAACGTCCAGATCCGGCGCGAGGGATCGAGCCTGGTGGTGGTCGTCGAGGAGAACCCGATCATCAACGAGATCGCGTTCGAGGGGAACGACCGCTTCGACGACACCAAGCTGACGGCGGAGATCGAGGGGCGCCCGCGGCAGGTCTACACCCGGACCAAGGCGCAGAGCGACGCCGACCGCATCCAGCAGCTCTACCGCCGCAGCGGCCGCTTCGCCGTCGCGGTCGAGCCGAAGATCATCCAGCTCGACCAGAATCGCGTGAACCTGGTGTTCGAGATCCGCGAGGGCGATCTGGCCAAGATCGAGCGGATCAACTTCGTCGGCAACCGCGCCTTCTCCAACGGCGAGCTGCGCGACGAGATCCTGACCAAGGAGACCGAGTGGTGGAACATCCTCGCCTCCAACGACACCTATGACCCGGATCGCCTGGCGGTCGACCAGGAGATGCTGCGCCGCTTCTACCTGAACCGCGGCTACGCCGATTTCCGCGTGGTCTCGGCGGTGTCGGAGCTGGCGCCGGACGGCGAAGGCTTCTTCATCACCTTCACGGTCGACGAGGGCGAGCGCTACAAGTTCGGCAAGATCGACGTCAACAGCGCCCTGCCGGGCGTGACGCCGGAGGAGCTGCAGACCGTCATCGTCAGCCACGAAGGCGACTGGTATTCCAGCAAGTCGGTCGAGGATACGATCCAGGCCCTGACGACCTATCTCGGCGACCGGCAATACGCCTTCGTCGACATCCAGCCCTCGGTGCAGCGCAATCGCGAAGAGAAGCTGATCGCGATCACCTACGAGATCTCCGAAGGCCCGCGCGTCTTCGTCGAGCGCATCGACATCAGCGGCAACGTCCGCACCGCGGACGAGGTGATCCGCCGCGAGTTCGAGCTGGCCGAAGGCGACCCGTTCAACGCCTCGCGGCTCAAGAAGTCCGAGACCAACATCCGCAACCTCGGTTTCTTCAGCAAGGTCGACATCAAGCCGACCCCGGGGACGGCCCCGGACCAGACGGTGATCCAGGCCGCCGTGGCCGAACAGTCGACCGGCGAACTGCAGCTCGGCGTCGGCTACTCGACCAGCGACGGTCCGCTCGGCGACGTCACCATCCGCGAGCGCAACCTGCTCGGCCGCGGCCAGGACCTGCGGCTGTCGACCTCGCTCAGCGGCGTGTCCTCGCAGATCGACCTGAGCTTCACCGAGCCGTATTTCCTCGGCCGCAACCTCGCGGCGGGCGTCGACCTGTTCCGGACCACCCGCGACAACCAGAGCTTCAGCTCCTACGACGAAACCAACACCGGCTTCGCGCTGCGCATGGGCTATCCGCTGAGCGAGAACCTGCGGCAGACCCTGCGCTACCGCCTGAACTACCGGCAGATCTCGGACGTCAGCGACGACGCGTCGCGCTTCATCAGGGAGCAGGAGGGCAACACGCTGTCCTCCGCGGTGCAGCAGACCCTGACCTATGACCGGCTGGACAGCCGCATCAACCCGACCGACGGCTACCGCATCACGCTCTCGAACGAGGTCGCGGGCCTCGGCGGCGACGTGCACTACTTCAAGACCCAGCTCAGCGCCGACTGGTACTACCCGGTCACCGACTCCATGGTGCTGAACATCGGCGGCCAGGTCGGCAACATCTTCGGCCTCGGCGAGGACGTCCGGATCAACGACCGCTTCTTCCTGGGCGGCAACTCGTTCCGCGGCTTCCAGACCGGCGGCATCGGCCCGCGCGACCTCAATTCCGACGACAAGGACGCGCTGGGCGGCAACAATTTCGCCCTCGGCACCGTCGAACTCAGCTTCCCGCTCGGCCTGCCCAGCGAATTCGCCCTGCAGGGCCACGCCTTCAGCGATTTCGGCACGCTGTGGGGGTCGGACGATCACGGCGCCGGCATCGTCGACGACACGGCGCTTCGCGCCTCGGCCGGCGTCGGCGTGTCCTGGGCCTCGCCCTTCGGGCCGATCCGCCTCGACTACGCCTATCCCTTCGCCAAGCGCGACTACGACAAGCAGGAGCAGTTGCACATCAGCTTCGGCACGAGATTCTGATTGGCGGCACCCGTCCGCTTCCGCGGTCGCCCGACTATCCGCGGCGCCGGCGAAGGCCGGCGCCGCTTTCGTTGATCGGTGCGGGATCGCCGCCGCCCGCCAGCCGTGAACAGAGAGTGCGTCCATGCCCGATCCGCGATTCTTTCGCAGCGCCGGTCCGTTCCCGCTCGGTCGCCTCGCCGAGATCGCCGGCGCGACCCTGGCGCAGGGGGCTGACCCGGACCGGCCGATCGCCAGCGTCGCGCCGCTCGACGCGGCCGGCCCGGACGACATCAGCTTCCTCGACAACCGCAAATATGTCGACGCCTTCGCCGCCAGCAAGGCCGGCGCCTGCGTGGTCGCCCCGGCCCTGGCCGACCGGGCGCCGGCCGGCATGGCGCTGCTGCTGACGCCCAAGCCCTACAAGGGCTATGCGCTGATCGCCCAGGCCTTCTTCCCGGCGCCGCTGGCGCGCCCCGGCATCGCGGCCTCTGCGACGGTCGACCCGGCGGCCAGGATCGGCGAAGGGGTCGAGATCGGGCCCGGCGCCGTGGTCGAGGCCGGGGCCGAGATCGGATCCTTCTGCCGGATCGGCCCGAACGCCGTGGTCGGCGCCGGCGTGGTGCTGGGCGACCGCAGCGTGATCGGGGCGGGGGCATCGCTCAGCCATTGCCTCGTCGGCGCGCGGGTCACGATCTATCCCGGTGCCCGCATCGGCCAGGACGGCTTCGGCTTCGCCATGGACGCCGAGGGCCATGTCCGCCTGCCGCAGCTGGGCCGCGTCATCATCGAGGACGATGTCGAGGTCGGCGCCAACTCCACCATCGACCGCGGGGCCGGTCCGGACACGGTGATCGGCCGGGGGGCGATGATTGATAATCTGGTGCAGATCGGGCACAACGTGCAGGTCGGACGAGGCGCCGTCATCGTCGCGCAGGCAGGCGTGGCGGGGAGCACCAAGTTGGGCGATTTCGCCGTTCTGGCTGCCAAGGCTGGTGTCGCGGGCCATCTCACCATTGGTGCAGGGGCTAAGATCGCCGCGAATGCGGGGGTGATGCGCGACGTCGACCCCGGTGCGGAGGTGGTGGGCGCCCCCGCGATCCCGAAGCGGCAGTTTTTCCGGCAGCAGGTCATGCTAGCGCGTCTAGCCGAAGGGAAGGGCGACTGAGATGGACGGAGCCGCCGGCGACAAGAAGAACGTGTCGCAGCTGGACATCCTCAAGATCATGGAGATGATCCCGCACCGCTATCCGATGATCCTGGTGGATCGCGTGATCGATGTGGTGCCGGACGAGAGTTGCACCGGGATCAAGAACGTCACCATCAACGAGGGCTTCTTCCAGGGCCACTTCCCGCGTTACCCGGTGATGCCGGGCGTGATGATCGTCGAATCCATGGCCCAGACAGCGGCCGTGCTGGTGGTCGCGACGCTGGGCGAGAGCGCCAAGGGCAAGCTGGTCTATTTCATGACCGTCGACAGCGCCCGCTTCCGCCGGCCGGTGACGCCGGGCGACAGCCTCCGCGTTCACGTCCGCAAGCTGCACCAGCGCCGCAACGTCTGGAAGTTCGCAGGCGAGGTGAAGGTCGACGGCACGCTGGTGGCAGAGGCCGAATTCGCCGCCATGATCATGGACGATCTATGAGTTCTGTTACCATCCATCCGATGGCGCTGGTCGACCCCGCGGCGAAGCTCGGGGCCGGCGTCAAGATCGGTCCGTTCTGCACCGTCGGCCCCGATGTGGAGCTGGGTGACGAGGTCGAGCTGATCTCGCATGTCGTGGTCGCCGGCCGCACCAGCATCGGCCCGAAGACGAAGGTGTTTCCCTTCGTCTCGCTCGGCCTGCCGCCCCAGGACCTGAAATTCTCCGGCGAGAAATCGCAGCTGATCATCGGCGCCAACAACGTGATCCGCGAGCACGTGACCATGAATCCGGGCACGCGCGGCGACAAGATGAAGACCGTGGTCGGCGACAACTGCATGTTCATGGTGAACACGCATGTCGCCCATGACTGCATCCTCGGCAGCCATATCATCATGGCCAACAACGCCGTGCTGGCCGGCCATGTGACGATCGAGGACCACGTCATCATCGGCGGCAACAGCGCCATCCACCAGCACCTGCGGCTGGGGGCCCACAGCTTCGTCGGCGGCATGACGCCGGTGCGCAACGACATCATCCCCTTCGGCCTGGCGATCGGCGAGACCGCGACGCTGAACGGGCTGAACCTGGTCGGGCTGAAGCGGCGCGGCTTCAACAAGCCGCAGATCCAGTCGCTGCTGGCCGCCTACCGCACGCTGTTCGACGGCGAGGGGCAGTTCGCCGAACGCATCGAGACGACGCGGCAGAAATTCGGCGACAACGAGGTGGTGCAGCGCATCCTGGCCTTCATCGACGCCGATTCCGGCCGCAACGTGATGCAGCCGGCCCGCCGACGGCATGCCGGATAAGCTCGGCATTCTCGCCGCCGCGGGCCCGCTGCCCGGGCGGCTGGTCGAGGCGTGCCGCCGGGCCGGGCGGGATTTCGTCGTCGTGGCCTATCGCGGCATGACCGACCCGGCCCTGGTCGAGGGCGGCGGGGTGCCGCATTTCTGGACCCGGCTGGGCGCCGCCGGCCGCTGGATCGACGAGCTGAAGCGCCAGGGCGCCCACACGCTGTGCCCGGTCGGCAACATCCGCCGGCCGAGCCTGTTCGAGCTGATGCCGGACTTCAAGGCGGTGCGGATCCTGACCCGCATCGGCTTTTCCTCGCTCGGCGACGACGCGCTGCTGACGGCGCTGCGCCGGGTGCTGCAGGAGGAGGGGTTCCACCTCGTCGCCCTGCACGAGGTGATCGACGACTTCCTGGCCCGGCCCGGCCTGCTGACCAGGACTGCACCGGACGAGATGGGCCGGGCCGACATCGCCAAGGCGCGCGAGATCGCGCGCGAGATCGGCCGGCTCGACATCGGCCAAGGCGCGGTGGTGCAGCACGGCTACGTCCTGGCGGTCGAGGCGGCAGAGGGCACCGACGCGATGCTGCGCCGTTGCGGCCCGTTGGCCCGGCCCGGCCCCGGCGGCGTGCTGGTCAAGGCCAAGAAGCCGCAGCAGGACGTGCGGCTGGACCCGCCGACGATCGGCGTCACCACGGTCGAGCTCGCCGCCGCCGCCGGGCTGCGCGGCATCGTGGTCGAGGCCGGCGGCGCCATGATCATCGACGCCGAGGCGGTGCGGCAGGCGGCCGACCGGCACGGCCTTTTCGTGCTCTGCCTGGCGGAGGGCGAGTGATGGCGCCCCACGTCTTCCTGGTGGCGACCGAGCCCTCGGGCGACCTGATGGGTGCCAGCCTGATGTCCGCGCTGAAGCGGCGCTGCGGCGACGGCGTGCGCTTCAGCGGCGTCGGCGGCGCCCGGATGGCGGCGGAGGGGCTGGACAGCCTGTTCCCGCTGGCCGACATCGCGGTGATGGGCGCGGTCGAGCTGGTGCCGCAGCTGCCGCGGCTGTTCGATCGGATCCGCCGCACCGCCGAGGCGGCGCTGGCGGCGAAGCCGGACGCGATGGTGTCGATCGACGGGCTGGCCTTCAACGCCCGGGTCGCGGCCCGGCTGGCGGACCGGACTTTCCCGATCGTCCATTTCGTCGCCCCCAAGGTCTGGGCCTGGCGGCCGGGCCGGGCGCGCAAGCTGGCGAAGCTCATCGACCATCTGATGGTGCAACTGCCGTTCGAGCCGCCCTGGTTCGAGCGCCACGGCCTGCCCACCACCTATGTCGGCCACCCGATCATCGAGACCGCGGCCGGGCAGGGCGACGGCGCCCGGTTCCGGCAGACGCACGGCATCGCCCCGGACGCCAGGCTGCTGACCGTGCTGCCCGGCAGCCGGCGCGGCGAGATCCAGCGGCTGTTGCCGGTGTTCGGTGAGACGGTGCGGGCGTTGGCGTCGCGGCATCCCGGGCTGCGCCTGGCCATGCCCACGGTCGACACGGTGGTGGCGCCGGTGCGCAACGCAGTCGCGTCCTGGCCCGGCGAGCCGATCGTGATCGAGGGCGACGCCGAGAAATACGATGCTTTCGCCGCCAGCGACGCCGCGCTCGCCGCCTCCGGCACGGTGGCGCTGGAGCTGGGCCTGGCCCGGGTGCCGAGCGTCATCGCCTATCGCGTCAACCCGCTCTCGGCCTTCGTCGTGCGGCGCATGCTCACGACCCGATACGCCAACCTGGTCAATATCATGCTGGACCGCCCGGCGGTGCCGGAGCTGCTGCAGGAGAACTGCACGGCGGAGAAGCTGACCGCCGCGATCGACACGCTGCTGACCGATCCGGCGGCCGTTGCCGCCCAGCGGGCGGCTTATGACGAGGTGGCGCGGATGATGCTGCTGCCCGATGGTGCCGTGCCGGGCGACCGGGCGGCGCAGGTGGTGCTCGACGTGATTCGCCAGGGGCGGCGCCGGACCTGACGCCGACCGGTCAGCAGTTGCCCTTCTTGGCCTGTCCCGGCGGGCAGAAATTGTTGCCGTAGCCGCCGCGCGGATGGCCATCCCCGGCATAGACGCAGCCGCTCACCAGGCCCGCCGCGACCAATAGCAGACAGATCAGCTTTGTCATGGCGACTCTCCGCGGCGACGCCGGATGGCGATGCACCGTCAAGGCCGGAGTCCGGGATTTGTTCCCGATCCGGCCCGCGGAAAGCTGGGTGTCAGGAAAACAGGTAGGTCAGCAGCGCGGCCCCGGCGAGGACCGCGAGGATGGCGGCGGCGGTGCGGAGCTTGGCGCGCAGCGGCGCCCGGTTCGTGTTCGCGGCCCGGGGCACCGCCCGCAGCCGCGGCATGGTCGAAATGCCGACCGGCCGGCCCGCGCGCCCTGGGGCGCTCGGGCCGGTGCGGTCGATCTGGGTGCCTCGCTTAGCCACGCCCGCTCAGCGGTACGAAGTCGCGCGGCGTGTGGCCGGTGAAGAGCTGGCGGGGCCGCCCGATCTTCTGGTGCGGGTCGCCGATCATCTCGGTCCACTGCGCGATCCAGCCGACGGTGCGGGCCACCGCGAACAGCACGGTGAACATGCTGGTCGGGAAGCCCATCGCCTTCAGGATGATGCCCGAATAGAAGTCGACATTCGGGTACAGCTTGCGCTCGACGAAGTACTCGTCCTCGAGCGCGATCTTCTCCAGCGCCATGGCGAGGTCGAGCAGCGGGTCCTTGATGCCGAGCTCCTCCAGCACCTCGTAGCAGGTGGCGCGCATCACCTTGGCGCGCGGGTCGTAGTTCTTGTAGACGCGGTGGCCGAAGCCCATCAGGCGGAACGGATCGTCCTTGTCCTTGGCGCGCTTGACGAATTCGCCGACGCGGTCCTTGGTGCCGATCTCGCCCAGCATCTTCAGCACCGCCTCGTTGGCGCCGCCATGGGCCGGGCCCCACAGCGAGGCGATGCCGGCGGCGATGCATGCGAAGGGGTTGGCGCCGCTGGAGCCGGCGAGGCGCACGGTCGAGGTCGAGGCGTTCTGCTCGTGGTCGGCGTGCAGGATCAGGATGCGGTCCATGGCGCGGGACAGCACCGGGTTCACCTTGTACGGCTCCGCCGGCACGGCGAAGGTCATGTACAGGAAGTTCTCGGCGAAGCTGAGATCGTTCCGCGGGTACATGAAGGGCTGGCCGACCGAATACTTGTAGGCCATGGCGGCCAGCGTCGGCAGCTTGGCGATCAGCCGGTGCGACGCGACCTCGCGCTGGCGCGGGTCATGGATGTCGGTCGAGTCGTGATAGAACGCCGACAGCGCGCCGGTGACGCCGCACAGCACCGCCATCGGGTGGGCGTCGCGGCGGAAGCCGCGGAAGAAGTGGTGGATCTGCTCGTGCACCATCGTGTGGCGGGTGATGGTGTGCTCGAACTCCGCGGCCTGGGCCGCGTTCGGCAGCTCGCCATGGAGCAGCAGGTAGCAGACCTCGAGGAAGTTGCTCTTCTCCGCCAGGTCGTCGATGGCGTAGCCGCGGTGCAGCAGGACGCCCTCGTCGCCGTCGATGAAGGTGATCTGGCTGTCGCAGGAGCCGGTCGAGGTGAAGCCGGGATCGTAGGTGAACATCCCGGTTTCGGCATAGAGTTTGCGGATGTCGATGACGCTCGGGCCCATGGTCCCGTCGATCACGGGCAACTCCACCGACTTACCGGTCGAGTTGTCGGTCAGCGTGACGGTCTTCTGCGCCACGGGGGTCTTCGTATCGGGCATGACGATGTCCTTGAGCGGGGGCTTCGTACTGGAAACGCAGATCATCCGCTCCGTCGGTCGCGAGGATAGTCGGCCGGCGGAGCAAGATCAACGCGACTTGGGTCCTCCCGACGACGGATTCCGATCGCCTGTTTTTTAGGCGTTCCCCGAATTATTCATCCGGATCAACCAGTTGCTGGTGCCTCCTAAGAGGCGCCTGCAACATCGCGGATCCGTCGCAGCGTCTCGTCCCGGCCGAGGATCGCGGCCACCTCGAAGATACCTGGGGACACGTTCGACCCGGTCAATGCCGCGCGCAGCGGCTGCGCCACCTTGCCCAGCTTCAGCCCCTCGGCCTCGGCGACGCGGTTGACCTCGGCCTCCAGCGCCGCCTCGGTCCAGTCGTTCAGGCCGGACAGCGCCACCAGCAGCCGGCCGAGCAGGGCGCGGGCGTCGTCGGTCAGGATCTTCTGCGCCGCCTCATTGATCGGCAGCGGGCCGGCGCGCAGGTAGAACAGCGCGCTATCGGCCAGCTCGACCAGCGTCTTGGCGCGCTGCTTCAGCCCGTTCATGGCGAGCAGCAGGATGGCCCGGTCGGCGTCGTCGAGGGAGCGGCCGAGCGCCGCCTCCAGATTCGGCGTGATCCGCTCCAAGAGCTCGGCGTCCGGCGTCTCGCGCATATAGATGCCGTTCAGGTTCTCCAGCTTGACGAAATCGAGGCGCGACGGCGAACGGCCGACGCCGTCGAGGTCGAACCACTCGATCGCCTTCTCGGTCGGGATCACCTCCTCGTCGCCATGGCCCCAGCCGAGCCGCAGCAGGTAGTTGCGCAGCGCCGCCGGCAGGTAGCCCATGTCGCGATAGGCCTCGATGCCCAGCGCGCCGTGCCGCTTCGACAGCTTGGCCCCGTCCGGCCCGTGGATCAGCGGGATATGCGCGAAGTCCGGCGGGGCCGTGCCGATGGCATTGTACAGCTGCACCTGGCGGAAGGTGTTGGTCAGGTGGTCGTCGCCGCGGATGATCTGGGTGATGCCCATGTCGATGTCGTCGACCACCACCGACAGCATGTAGACCGGCGTGCCGTCGGCGCGCAGCAGCACCATGTCGTCGAGCTGGTCGTTGCGAACGGTGACCGGGCCCTGGACCTTGTCCTCGACCGTGGTCTCGCCGGCCTGCGGTGCCTTCAGCCGGATCACCGGATCAACACCTTTCGGCGCCTCGGCCGGGTCGCGGTCGCGCCAATAGCCGTTGTAGCGCATCGGCTTGCCCTCGGCCTTGGCCTGCTCGCGCATCGCCTCCAGCTCGGCCGGCGAGCACCAGCAATGATAGGCCTTGCCCTCGGCCAGCAGCTTGCGCGCCACCTCCGCGTGCCGCTCGCGCCGCTCGAACTGCGACACGATCTCCTCGTCCCAATCCAGCCCGAACCAGGCCAGCCCGTCGATGATCTTCCGCACCGCGTCCTCGCTGGAGCGGGCGCGGTCGGTGTCCTCGATGCGCAGGCGGAAGACGCCGCCGTGATGGCGGGCATAGAGCCAGTTGTACAGGGCGGTCCGGGCCCCGCCGATATGCAGATAGCCGGTCGGGGAGGGGGCGAAGCGGGTCACGACCGTCATGGGCCAAATTCCACAGGGGCTGCTAGGATCAGTGCGAGAGGGTCCATAGCATAGGCCTCTGGCCCATGGCTAATGCGGGGGCATCGGTCGGAGTTCCGGGATCCGTGCGGGCGTCGCTGCGGCGGCTCGGCCCGGGCGGCTGGGGCATCGCGCGGCCGGATTGGGCGGGGCTGTTCGACGCCTTGGCCGGCGGCGTGCGGCGCCGGCTGGTGCTGCTGGTGCCCTGCGGCCTCGGCACCGGCATCGGCCTTTATTTCGCCCTGCCGCGGGAGCCGCCGCTGGCGGCGGGACTCGGTGCGCTGGTCCTGTCCGGCCTGCTCACCCTGCTGCTGCGCCGGCGGCCGCGGGCGCTGTGTTTCGCCGCATTGCTGCTGGCCGTCGCGGTGGGCTTCCTGGCGGCGGAGCTGCGCAGCCGGGCGGTGGCGGCGCCGCTGCTCGACCGCGAGCGGCGCGGCCTCGTGACCGGCACGGTTGAGACGGTCGAGCTGCTGCCGCAGGGCGTGCGCGTTGTGCTTGGCGACCTGATCCTGGAGGGGCTGGCGCCGGAGGCAACACCGGCGGCCGTGCGGCTGCGGCTGCTCGGGGCGGAGCAGGTGCCCGCGGCCGGGGACCGGATCCGGGTGCGGGCGACGCTGGCGCCGGTGGACGGGCCGGCCTATCCGGGCGGCTTCGACTTCCGGCGGCAGCTGTTCTTCCAGGGCATCGGCGGCACCGGCTTCGCCATGGGCCGGGTGGAGCGGCTGGACGCGGCCGACCCGGCGCCGTCCAGCCTGGCCCGGCTGCAGGACGGGATCGCCGCCCGGGTGCGGGCGCAGGTCGCCGGCGACGCCGGGGCCATCGCCGTCGCCTTCCTGACCGGCGAACGTGCCGGGATCAGCGACCAAGCCAACGAGGCGATGCGCGATTCCGGCCTGGCCCATCTGCTGTCGATCTCCGGCATCCATATCAGCCTGGTGGCGATCCTCCTGCTCGGCGCCGTCCGGCTGGGCCTGGTGCTGATCGAGCCCGTGGCGCTGCGCTGGCCGATCAAGAAATGGGCGGCCGGCATCGCGCTGCTCGGCATCGTCGGCTACACGATCCTGGTCGGGGCCTCGGTGCCGACGGTGCGGTCCTGCGTCATGACCGGCGTGGTCTTGCTGGCGGTGATGGCCGACCGGGTGGCGATCTCGATGCGGCTCGTCGCCCTGGCCGCCACGGTGGTGCTGCTGGTGGTGCCGGAGGCGCTGCCGGGGCCGAGCTTCCAGATGTCCTTCGCCGCGGTGATCGCCCTGATCGCGGCCTATGAGGCGCTGCGGCCGCATCTCGCCGGGTGGCGGGCCGAGGCCGGGCCGGCGCGGCGGGTCCTGTTCTATCTCGGCGGCATCGTGCTGACGACGCTGGTCGCCACGGTCGCGACCACGCCCTTCGCCATCTTCCATTTCCAGCGCTTTGCGCCGCTGGCCGTGGCCGCCAACCTGATGGCGATCCCGCTGACTTCGCTGTGGATCATGCCCTGCGTGCTGCTGGCCTATCCGGCCATGCTGCTGGGCCTCGACGGCTGGATGCTGCCGCTGCTGGGCTGGGGCATCGAGGCGATGCTGTGGGTGGCGAACACCGTCGCAGCCTGGCCGCTGGCCGCCTTCGCCGTGCCGGCGATCCCGGCCTGGGGGCTGGTCGCCGGCGCCGTCGGCGGGCTGTGGCTGTGCCTGGCCGGGGGACGGCTGCGCCTGCTGGGGCTGCTGGCCCTGCCGCTGGTGCTGGTCGCGGCGCTGACCGCACCGTCGCCGCAGATCCTGGTCGACGGCACCGGCCGGCTGGCGGCGGTGCGGGTGCCGGAGGGCGGGCTTTCCTTCTCCACCCGCCGCAGCGAGCGCTTCATCCGCGAGATCTGGCTGCGGGCCGAAGCCGCGGCGGAGGACGCGCCCTGGCCGCAGCAGGGGACGGCCGCCGGCGACCGGCTGGCTTGCGACCCGCGCGGCTGCCTCTACCGCTTCGGCGACCGGACGGTCGCCTTCACCCGCAGCGGCGAGGGCTTCGACGACGACTGCGCCGGTGCCGATCTCGTGATCACCGCCCTGGTGGCGCCGCGCTGGTGCCGGCCGCGCTTCGGCGTCTGGGACCGCTTCGACCTGCGCCGCAGCGGCAGCATCGCCGTCGATCTCTCGGGCCCGAAGCCCGAGGTCGCCACCGTGGCCGAGGCGGTCGGCGACCGCCCCTGGGCGCCGGCCCCGTTCCGGGCGGCGGCGTCCGAATGACCGGTCAGCGGGCCGTCGCCATCATCGTGCGGCCCTCGGCGTTGCCGGCCTTGGCCGCGTCCAGCACCTCCGGATAGGGGTAGTTCAGCCCCAGCAGCTGGCGCAGGTCGGGGCTGGCCTGCTCGACGAAGGCGCGGGGCAGGGCGGCCGGCATGTCCTCCATCGGCTTCACGAATTTCGGCAGGTACTGGATCAGGATCGCCGAGCGGTCCTGCCGCGACCGGTTCGGCATGGCGCAGTGCCAGACCGCGCCGAAGAACACCACGGTATCGCCCGGTTCGCCCAGCATGCGGGCGCAGCGCTCGTGGAAGCGGTCGCGCTCGGCCGGGTAGCGCAATTCCTTCTGCGTCCCCGGTACATAGGCGGTGGCGCCGGTCTCCTCGGTGAAGGGGTCCAGCAGGATGGTCGCCTGGGCGTTCAGCGGGAAGGCGGCGTTGATTCGCACCGGATGCGATTCCGGCTTGTGCAGGTCCCAGTAGGGGTAGTCGATATGCGGCTCCTGGCCCGGGCCGCCGGGCAGGATGCGGTTGGCCGCGATCGATCCCATGATGAACTCGCTGCCCAGGAAGGCGCGCATCACCGCCATCAGCGCCGGATGCGCCGCCATGCGCGAGAACACCTCGCCCTTGGCCAGCAGGTTCCACACCCGGCGCTGCAGGGCGATCTTGCCCTCCTGCTCGGCCGCGCCCTGGAAATGCGTGACCTTGGGGGCAGTACCCTCGGATTCGCGCATCACCACCGCCCGCGCCTCGGCGATCTCGGCCGGCGTGAACAGGCCGCGCAGCAGCACCGCGCCGGGGCCGTCCAGCAGCTCCGCCACGATCGCGGCCGGGTCGAGCGTGTCCGGTGTGTAGGTCTTCATGCCGTTCCTCCCCTGTCGGATGCCGTAGCGTAATCCGATTTGCAAGCGCTTGCAAATCGGATCGGGACCGGTAGAGTTCCGCGAGGTAGGATCACGTGGACCAGGGAGGACGCGAATGACGGGAACGCTCCGCATCGGGCTGATCGGGGCCGGCTACATGGGCAAGGCCCACAGCATCGGCCTGCAGCTGGTGCGAACGGCGTTCCAGCCGCCGCTGGTCCCGGTCTGCGAGATGATCTGCAGCACGACGGAGGAGGGCGCCGCCGCCCATGCCAAAGCCTGGGGCTGGAACCGGTCGACCGCGGACTGGCGGGCGCTGGTGGCCGACCCGGCGGTCGACGCGGTGATCATCGCCACCCCGCCGCGCACCCATCTGGCCATGGCGACCGAGGCGCTGCGCCTGGGCAAGCCGGTGTTCTGCGAGAAGCCGCTGGGCTGCGATCCGGCCGAATCCAAGGCGATGGTGGAAGCGGCGGACGCCGCGGGCGTCGCCACCATGGTCGGCTTCAACTACATCCGCACCCCGGCCAGCCAGCTGGCGAAGCAGATCATCGAGTCCGGCGAGATCGGCGAGGTGGTCCAGGTCACCGCCGAGCATGTCGAGGACTATCTGCACGACCCGCGGGCGCCGGCCTCCTGGCGCACCCGGATCGCCACCGGCACCGAGGCCGGGGCGCTGGGCGACGTCGCCCCGCACATCGTCAACGCCTGCCTGCGCCTGGTCGGGCCGATCGACTCGCTGGTCGCCGACCTGAATATCGTCCGGGCGACACGCCCGGGGCCCGAGGGCGAGGAGCGGGTGGAGAACGACGACCAGGGCCAGATGCTGCTGCGCTTCGCCAACGGCGCCACGGGATCTCTCAGCTTCAGCCGCGTCGCCGCCGGCCGGAAGATGGGCTACACCTACCGCATCACCGGCACCAGGGGCGCCCTGGCCTTCGACCAGGAGAACCAGAACGAGCTGTGGCTGTACGACGCCGCGCGGCCGGCGGCGCGCCAGGGCTTCCAGCGGCTGCTGACCGGGCCGGCGCATCCCGACTACCTGGCCTTCAACCAGGGCGTCGGCCACGGCACCGGCTACAACGAGCAGATCGCGATCGAGGCGCGCGACTTCCTGGAGGCGGTGGCCACCGGCCGCCCGGTCTGGCCGACCTTCCGCGACGGCTGGGAGGTCGACCGCGTGACCGCCGCCGCCCTGCGCTCGGCCCGCGAGCGGACGTGGGTGCGGATCTCGGAGATATAAGGCGTAGGTTGGGTTCGCAGCACGCGAACCCAACAATGGCTCGGGCTGCGCGATGTTGGGTTCGCATGCGCGAACCCAACCTACGGCCTCAGCCGCGACCGCGCGGTCGGCGACAGCAGCGCGACCTGCGGCGGCCGGTCCAGATGCGGCCGCAGCGCCTCGGCGAGGCCGGGGACGAGGCCATGGCGCTCATAGGCAGCCCGGTCCGGGACGCGGGAGAACCAGACGAAGGCGCGGGCGTCCTCGCGCACCGGCAGGGCCGGGAAGCCGTTCTCGCCGTGCTCGCTGACGAAGCTGGCCAGGACCGGCATGCCGGCATCGCGCAGCATGGGGATCAGAACGGCATCGAACACCTTCGGAAACCCGGCCTCCGCCTCCGGCCGAAGGTGCCAGGTCGTAGCCACGATGAGTCCGTCCGAGCCCGCATCGCTGCCCGGGGCAGGGCGGTCGCGGCCGAGCAGGAAGCCGGACTGTGGACGCGCCGGCCGCAGCAGCAGCACGTCGTCCGAATCGATCATGGCGGCATTGGCGGCGCTGCGATGCGCCTGCCACACCGGTCCGCCATAGAAGGCACGCAGTGACTCCGTCCGCGACCGCAGGTTCGGGAAGCCGCGCAGCCAGACGAAATGGTCGGGCGCATCGAGGTCGCGGAACTGGCCGATCACATCCATCCCGGCCGCCTCCTGCGTCTCGACGAACTCGCGGTCGAACAGCGTGATCAGCACGTCCCGCTGCCCCGGATGCAGCGTGTATCGTCGCAACTCCACGATCGGGCTGAAGGTCCCGTTCATGATCGCCCCTCCGTCAAACAGACCGGTTGTCCGGTTTCAGAACAGACTGATTGTCCGGTTGAGTCAATCTGCTACGGTGGGCGCATGACCGACGGCAGGCAGAAGCGCAGCTACGACCCCGAGGGCACGCGCCGGCGCCTGCTGGACGTGGCGGCGGAGGCGTTCCAGTCCCGTGGCTACCAGGGCACCGGCATGCACGAGCTGATGCGCGAGGCCGGGGTGACCGGCGGGGCGCTGTATCACCACTTTCCGACCAAGAAGGCGCTCGGCCTCGCCGTCATCCGCGACCGGGTGGCGGGCGAGGTGGAGGAGACCTGGATCGAGCCGGTCCGCACGGCGCCGGACGCGATCGACGGCATCGCCGGCGTGTTCGGCCGGATCGCCGCGGGGCTGCGGCGGCGCGGCGCCGTCTCCGGCTGTCCGCTGAACAACCTGGCGCTGGAGCTGTCCCTGGCCGATCCGGAGTTCCGCGCGGCGATGGATGCGGTGTTCGCGGCCTGGCGGGCGGCGCTTGCCGCGCGGCTGCGCGCCGACCAGGCGGCCGGCCGGCTGGCCCTGGCGGATGCCGACGACCTCGCCGCCTTCATCGTCGCCGCCTATTCCGGGGCGATGGCCCAGGCCAAGGCGCAGCAGGACGCCGCGCCGCTGGAAGCCTGCGCGCGACAGCTGATGCGGTATCTGGAAGGGTTGAGAACCGGCGCCTAGAGGCTGTCGCGCTCGACCAGGGCGATGTCGAACAGCCGGCCTTCGATCCGGTGGTTGGAATCGGCGAGCCGGGCGGCGATCTGGCCGATGGCGTGGCGCACCATCTCGGCCATCGGCTGGCGGACAGTGGTCAGGCGATAGCCGGGCCAGGCGGCCAGCGTCATGTCGTCGAAGCCGACGATGCCGATGTCCTTTGGCACGGCCAGACCGCGTTCGCGGCAGGCGTCGAGGGCGCCGAGCGCGAGAATGTCGTCGCCGCAGAACACCGCCTGCGGCCGGTACCGGTCGAGCAAGGCGTGCAGGCCGCGGCGGCCGTGCTCATGCGAATAGTCGCCGGCGAACTCCACGGCCAGGGGCCGCAGGCCTGCCGCTGTCAGCCCCTGGGCGAAGCCCGCGGCGCGGTCGATCGACGACGAATCGGCCGCGGCTCCGCCCAGGAAGGCCAGCTGCCGCAGGCCGCGCGCCAGCATCGCCTCGGCGACCAGGCGTCCGCCCGCGACATTGTCGACCGTCACCACCGGCACCGACGCCTCCGCCCGGCCGAACACATGCACCACCGGCAGCCCGGCGCGGGCGCAGGACTCGGCAAAGCCCTCCGGCGGCGCGGAGGTGGCGATCAGCACCGCGTCGACGCTGTATTGTAGCATCATGTCGAGGGCGGAGCCGGCGCCGCCGTCCTCCGACAGGTTGGCGATCAGCGGCCGCAGCCCGCGGCGCTGCAGCTCCCGCGTGAACAGGTCGAACACGTCCATGAAGGCGGGATTGGCGAAATGGCTCGAGACCAGCCCGACCAGCTCGGTCCGGCCGGTCATCAGGCTGCGCGCCAGCTGGTTGGGGCGATAGCCCAGCGCCTCGGCGGCGGCCAGCACGCGGGCCCGCATCCGGGGCGAGACGCTGGCGTCCTTGGTGAAGGTGCGGGAAACGGCCGAGATCGACACGCCGGCCGCCTCGGCGACCTGCTGCGCCGTGACCCGTTCGGCGCCGCCGGCCCGATGCCGGGTCCGGCCGCTCATGGCCCGCCGCCCTCGAGTCCGCGCCCGATCAAGGCGACGCGGCCGGCCGGGCGCGGGCGAGGCGCAGCAGCGTCCCGTTGTGGTCCTCGCTGATCAGGACGCTGCCATCCGCCAGCTCGGCCAAGCCGAGCGGCGCGCCCTGCGGCCTCACGCCCTTGGCGGCGTCCCAGCCCGAGACGAGCGGCTGCGGCTCGCCCTGTGGAAGGCCCCGATCGTCGATCGCCAGCGCCACGACCCGGTGCCCGGTGTCGCGATAGCCGTGATAGGTCATCAGCACCCGGCCCTCGAGGCCCGGCAGCGCCGATCCGCGATAGACGAGCATGCCGAGGGGCGCGGCATGCGGCGGCAGCAGCAGGGTCGGCACCTCGACCCGGCTGCAGTCGAAATGCGGGTATTCGGGGCTGGGCTTGCGGTCATCGTAGCAATAGGGCCAACCGTAATCGGCGTTCTCGCGAAGCACGGTGTAGAAATCATGCGGCAGCGCCTCGTCGGACAGGCCGGGATCGGCCTGGTCGATGGCGTCCCGCGCATTCACCAGGGCCAGCGGCGTGCCGTTCGGCAGCACCGCGAGCGCCATGCTGTTGCGCAGCCCGCGGGCGAAAGGGGCGAGCGTGCGGGCATCCGCGGGAAGGGCGTCGGCCGCCACGCGCAGGACGCTGCCGCGCGGCGGCGTGCCCCCGGTCTCCGGGCAGGGCTTGGCGGGATCCGGGGCCGAATCGTCGGCGCGCTCGCAGTGATCGGTCGCGGAACCGACATTGACGAAGAGGGCGCCGTCCGACGCCAGGGCCAGTGCGGCGAGGGGATGGCGGCCATCGTTCGGCAGGCCGGTCACCACGTCGCGCAGCGCGGCGGCCGGCTGCTCTGCCTTCGGGTCGACGGACACGACCCGGCCGGCCAGGCCGAGCAGCAGCGTCCCGTCCGCCGTCGGCACCAGGCCGTTCGGCCGGTCCAGCCTGGTCAGCAGCACCTGCGGCGCCCCGCGCCCGCCCTCGGGGAGGCGCAGCAGCCGGCCTCGTCCCTTCTCCCAGCTGCCCATGTCGGCGACGTAGATGTCGTCCCCGATCACGGCCACGCCGCGCGTGAAGCCGAGCCTGGACGCGACGAGGCCGACGCAGAGCCCGTCGGGGGTGCGAAGCGAGACCTTCGGAAAGCCGTCGCAGTCGCCGGAGGTGCGGTAGATGCCGGCGGCCTGTGCCGGAACGCCGGCGAAGATGCCGACACAGGGCAGGGCGAGTGCCAGCAGGCGAAGCAGCGATCGGCGCGGAATCATGCACGGACGTCCGGTGCGTTGCGGAACGCTGCACAGAGGACCGGACAAAGCACTATCCGGCAAGTCCGGACTGCGCCCGCGGGCAGCCTGCAGCGGCCCGTCGGGTCGGTCGTCGCCTGATCTTACGAATAGGTCCGCAGCAGCCCGACCAGACGCCCCTGGATGCGGACGCGATCGGAGGGCAAGTAGCGGGTCTCATAGGCTGGGTTGGCGGCCTCCAGCCCGACCGAGGCGCCCTTCTTGCGCAGCCGTTTCAGCGTCACCTCGTTGTCGTCGACCAGGGCGACCACGATGATGCCGGGATCGGCCGCGTCGCAACGTTTGATGATGACGGTGTCACCGTCCAGGATCCCGGCCTCGACCATGCTGTCGCCGGCGACTTCCAGGGCGTAGTGCTCGCCCGGGCCGAGCAGCGAGACCGGCACCTCGGCATAATTGGAATGGTCGCGCAGCGCCTCGATCGGCATGCCGGCGGCGATCCGGCCATAGAGCGGCAGGCGCACGCCGTGCTCGGGGCCGGCGAGATCGGCGCGTTCCAGCTTGCGGCCGGGCAGGGCGGCATCGGACCGCACCGGCCGGAAGGGAACGACATTGTCGTCCTCGGCCGGGGCCGTCGCCGGCGCGTCCGACTTCAGGCAGTCCGGCAGTCGCAGCACCTCCAGCGCCCTCGCCCGATGCGGCAGCCGCCGAATAAAAC
Organism: Inquilinus sp. NPDC058860; assembly: GCF_042743185.1. Taxonomy (NCBI): domain Bacteria; kingdom Pseudomonadati; phylum Pseudomonadota; class Alphaproteobacteria; order Rhodospirillales; family Rhodospirillaceae; genus Inquilinus; species Inquilinus sp. NPDC058860. Next base: position 39,083 of record NZ_JBHYMS010000019.1, read on the forward strand.
CGCGTTCCTCGAGGCCGGTGATCAGTCGATGGATGCCCGATTTCGACTTCAGGGCCAGGGCATCCTTCATCTCGTCGAAGGATGGACTGACGCCGTCCGCCTCCAGGCGGCGGTGAACGAACAACAACAACTCCTGTTGCTTTCGCGTCAGCAAGGCATCCTCCGTTCGCAGAGGCCGCGGCGCGGCCGAATCCCTGGAGAGAACATTAGGAGGAACAAAACAAAAACACAAGCGCCTAACTGTGGCACCGTCGGTTCTTTACTTCCTTGTAACGATCGGCGCGTCAGATCCCGTCGCCGAACAGCACCGCCTCCACGGCGCCGCCGCGCGCCGCAGCCGGGGCGCGGGGAGGGCGGATCACCAGCCCGTCGGCCGCGGCCAGCAGCGACAGCATCGAGCTGTCCTGGGTCGGGAACGGAGTGGCGACATAACCGGAATCCGTGCGTTCGATCCGCGCCCGCAGATAATCCTCGCGCCCGTCATTGGCCGGCAGGTCGCGGCCCAGCGTCGCAGTGACGCGGTTCTCCGGCGCCTCGGCCCCCTGCAGGGCCCAGACCGCCGGGCGCAGGAACAGCCAGCCGCAGACCATGGTCGATACCGGGTTGCCGGGCAGGCCGAGCAGCGGCGTGTCGCCAAGCCGGCCGAAGATCAGCGGCTTGCCCGGCCGCATCGCGATCTTCCAGAAGTCGAGCGCCAGGCCGCGCTCGCCCAGCACCGAGCGGATCAGGTCGTGCTCGCCGACCGAGGCGCCGCCGGTGGTGACGATCAGGTCGGCGCCATGGGCGCCGGCCGCCAGCGTCGCCAGCGAGTCGGCATTGTCGCGGGCGATGCCGAGATCGACCGGCTCGCCGCCGCAGCTGCGGATCAGGGCGGCCAGGGCATGGGTGTTGGAGCTGACGATCTGGCTGGGGCCCAGCGCCTCGCCCGGCAGCACGATCTCGTCGCCGGTCGCCAGCACCGCCACGCGCGGCCGGCGTCGCACCCGCAGCCAGGGATGGTTGGCCGAGGCGGCGATGCCGATGTCGCGCGCGGTCAGGCGCCGGCCGGGCTGCAGCAGCACCTCGCCGGCGCGGAAGTCGAGGCCGGCCTTGCGCACATGGCGGCCGGCGGCGACGCCCTCGCGCACCGTGACCCGGTCGCCCTCGGCGTCGGTGTCCTCCTGCAGCACCACGGCGTCGGCGCCGTCCGGCAGCGGCGCGCCGGTGAAGATGCGGACGCATTGTCCGGGATCGACCGAGCCCTCGAAGCGACCGCCGGCCGGAACCTCGCCGATCCGCCGCAGCGTCGCCGGCACGGCGGCGACATCGGCGGCCCGCACCGCCCAGCCGTCCATGGCGGAGACGTCGAGCGGCGGCTGGGTCAGCCGCGCCGCCACCGGCTCGGCCAGGATCCGGCCCAGCCCGGCGGGCAGGGGCACGGTCTCGGCCGGCAGGGCGGCGAAGGCGGCGAGGATGCGGGCGCGGGCCTCGGCGACCGGGATCATGGCTGGGCCTCCCAGGTGCCCGACCGGCCGCCGGATTTGTGCAGCAGCCGGAGGTCGGTCACGACCATGCCGCGGTCGACCGCCTTGCACATGTCGTAGACGGTCAGGGCGGCGACCGAGGCCGCGGTCAGCGCCTCCATCTCCACCCCGGTGCGATGGGTGACCTTGACCGTGGCCTCGATCTCGACCCGGCTGTGCTCGGCGTCGCAGCGCAGCGCCAGCTCGACGCTGGACAGCGGCAGCGGGTGGCACAGCGGGATCAGGTCGGATGTGCGCTTGGCCGCCATGATGCCGGCGATGCGGGCGATGCCCAGCACGTCGCCCTTGGCATGGCCGCCGGAGGCGATCAGGGCCAGCGTCTCCGGCTTCATCTCCACCCGGCAGCCGGCCCGCGCCACCCGCACCGTCGTGTCCTTGCCGGAGACGTCGACCATGCGCGCCTGGCCGGCCGAATCGAAATGGGTCAGCTCGCCGGTCATGCCGCCGAGGACCTCGCGTCCGGCGTGAGCAGGGAGCGGGTGGCGGCGGCGACGTCGTCGTGGCGCATCAGGCTTTCGCCGATCAGGAAGGTGGTGGCGCCGACGCGGGCCATCCGGGCCAGGTCGGCCGGGGCGGACAGCCCGCTCTCGGCCACCAGCAGCCGGTCGCCCGGCACCTGCGCCGCCAGCGCCTCGGTGGTGGCGAGGTCGACCTGCAGGGTCTTGAGGTTGCGGTTGTTGATGCCGAGCAACGGCGAGCGCAGCTTCAAGGCCCGGTCCAGCTCGGCCGCGTCATGCACCTCGACCAGCACGTCCAGGCCGATGTCGATCGCCGCCTGCTCCAGCTCCCGCGCGGTGGCATCGTCCAGCGCCGCCATGATCAGGAGGATGCAGTCGGCGCCGAGCGCCCGGGCCTCGACGACCTGGTAGGGATCGATCATGAAGTCCTTGCGCAGCACCGGCAGATCGACGGCAGCGCGGGCGGCGGTCAGGTACTCGTCGGCGCCCTGGAAATACGGCACGTCGGTCAGCACCGACAGGCAGGTGGCGCCGCCGTCGCGATAGGCACGGGCGAGGGCCGGCGGGTCGAAATCCGGGCGGATCAGCCCCTTCGACGGCGAGGCCTTCTTGATCTCGGCGATCAGGCCGTAGCGGCCTTCGGCCTGGGCCCGGCGCAGCGCCGCGACGAAGCCGCGCGGCGGCGCGGCCCGGTCGGCGAGATCCGCCAGCCGCCTCATCTCGGCCGGCGGCACCGCCGCCTTGCGGGCCTCGATGTGCCGGCGCTTGTCGGCGACGATGCGGGTGAGGGTGTCGCTCATGCCGTTCCCTGGCTCGTGATCCGGGCCAGCCGCTCGAGGACATGGGCGGCCGAGCCGTCGTCGATGGTGCGGGCCGCGAGGGCGGCGCCGTCGGTCAGTGTAGAGACCCGGTCGGCGACGATGAAGCAGGCTGCGGCATTCAGCAGCACGATGTCGCGATAGGCGCCCTGCGCCCCGCCCAGCACGGCGCGCAGGGCGGCCGCGTTGGTCGCGGGATCGCCACCCTTGAGGTCCTCGGGCACCGCTCGGCGCAGCCCGGCATCCTCGGGCGTCACGGTCAGGCGCCGGATCTGGCCGCCGCGCAGCTCCGCCACCGCGGTCGGGCCGGTGGTGGTCATCTCGTCGAGCCCGTCGCTGCCATGTACCACCCAGGCGGTCTCGCTGCCCAGCTGGTTCAGCGCCTGCGCCACCGGCTCGACCCAGGCCTCGGCGAAGACGCCGAGCAGCTGGCGCTTCACCCCGGCCGGGTTGGCCAGGGGGCCGAGCAGGTTGAAGATGGTGCGGGTGCCCAGCTCCTGCCGTGCCGGGCCGACATGGCGCATGGCGCTGTGATACAGGGGCGCGAACAGGAAGCCGATCTGGGCTTCCCACAGCGCCTCGCGCATCACCTCGGGCGGCGCCTCGACATTGACGCCCAGCTCGGCCAGGACGTTGGCCGCGCCGGTCAGGCTGGAGGCGGCGCGGTTGCCGTGCTTGGCCACCGGCACCCCGGCGCCGGCCAGGACGAAGGAGACGGCGGTCGAGACGTTGAAGGAGCCGGAATTGTCGCCGCCGGTGCCGCAGCAGTCGATGGCGCCGTCCGGCGCGTCGATGGTCACCGCCTTGTCCCGCATCACCCGGGCGGCGGCGGCGATCTCCTCCGGCGTCTCGCCGCGGACCCTGAGCGCCATCAGGAAGCCGCCGATCTGCGCCGGCGTCGCCTCGCCCGACATGATGATCTCGAAGGCGGCGCGGGCGTCGGCGGCGTCCAGCGGGCGACCGAGGGCCGCCTTGGCGATGAAGGGTCGCATCTCGGTGGTCATGCCGCGTTCCGCCGCTCGGCGATGGCCAGGAAGTTCTGCAGGATCTTGTGGCCGTATTGCGAGGCGATGCTCTCCGGATGGAACTGCACGCCGTGGATCGGCAGGGTCCTGTGCCGCAGCGCCATGATCACCCCGTCCTCGGTCCAGGCCGTGGCCTCCAGGCTGTCCGGCATGCTGTCGGGCTCGATCGTCAGCGAATGGTAGCGGGTGGCCTCGAAATTGTCGGGCAGCCCGGCCAGAACGCCGCCGCCATGGTGGTGCACCGGGCTGATCTTGCCGTGCATCGGCTCCGGCGCGCGGACGATCCTGCCGCCGAAGACCTGGCCGATCGCCTGGTGGCCCAGGCAGACGCCGAACACCGGCACCCGGCCGGCGGCGGCCTGGATCAGGTCCATGCAGATCCCGGCCTTGTCCGGGTCGCAGGGGCCGGGGGAGATGACGATGCCGTCGGGCCGCAGCGCCAGCGCCTCGTCGACCGTCAGCGCGTCGTTGCGGCGGACCTCGGTGTCGGCCCCGAGCTCGCCGAGGTAATGCACCAGGTTGTAGGTGAAGCTGTCGTAGTTATCGATCAGCAGAAGCATGGGAGTCGCCCTTTCGAGGCGTGGGAATGGGGAGGAGCGGCGGCGATCCGGCCGGCCTCACCATCGATGCAGCAGGGGGCGATGCTGCTGCTGCGAAAGGATGCGATCTCTAGACATGACCCATGGGCCGGTTGCCGTTGCGCGGCCGGTTGGCGAAGCGTACCGCATCTTCGGCGGCGCGCACCAGCGCCCGCGCCTTGTTGCGGGTCTCCTGGTACTCGCCCTCCGGGCTGCTGTCGGCGACGACGCCGCCGCCGGCCTGGATATAGAGCGTGTCGTCCTTCACCACCGCGGTGCGCAGGGCGATGCAGGTGTCCATGTCGCCATTGGCGCCGAAATAGCCCATCGCCCCGGCATAGATGCCGCGCCGCGCCACCTCCAGCTCGTCGATGATCTCCATCGCCCGCACCTTCGGCGCGCCGCTGGTGGTGCCGGCCGGGAAGCCGGCGGCCAGCGCCGCCACCGCGTCCTTGTCCGGCGTGATCCGGCCGACGACGTTGGAGACGATGTGCATGACGTGGGAATAGCGCTCGACGATGAAGCGGTCGGTCACCTTGACCGAGCCGATCTGCGCCACCCGGCCGACATCGTTGCGTCCGAGGTCGAGCAGCATCAGATGCTCGGCCCGCTCCTTCGGATCGGCCAGCAGGTCCTGCTCCAGCGCCACATCCTCCTCCGGCGTGGCGCCGCGCGGGCGGGTGCCGGCGATCGGCCGGATGGTGACCTCGCCGTCGCGCAGCCGCACCAGGATCTCCGGGCTCGACCCGACGATGGCGAAGTCGCCGAAGTTCTGGAACACCAGGAAGGGCGACGGGTTCAGCCGCCGCAGCGCCCGGTACAGGGCGAAGGGCGGCAGGGTGAAGGGCAGCGAGAAGCGCTGCGACAGCACCACCTGGAAGATGTCGCCGGCGCGGATGTACTCCTTCGCCCGCTCGACCACCGCGTGATACTCCTCCCGCGTCATGTTCGAGCTCGGCTCGGGCAGGGCCGGCACGGTGCCCTCGGCCGTCGCCTCGCGGTGCGGCAGGCTGGCTTCGAAGCGGGCGACCACGTCCGACAGCCGCTCGCAGGCCGCCTCATGCGCCTGTTCCGCCGTCACCGCCGGGTCCGGGAACACCGGGGTGACGATGGTGACGACGTCGGCGATGGTGTCGAAGACGCAGACGATGGTCGGCCGCATCATGATCGAATCCGGCACGCCCAGCGTGTCCGGATTGGTGTCGGGCAGCGCCTCCATCTGCCGGACCATGTCGTAGCCGAGATAGCCGAACAGCCCGGCGGCCAGCGGCGGGAAGCCGCGCGGCAGGTCGATGCGCGATTCCGCGATCAGGTCGCGCAGGCTGTCGAGCGGCTTGCGGTCGACCGGCGTGAAGGTGTCGAGGTCGGCCAGAGCCTTGCGGTTGATCTCGACCGTCTCGCCGCGGCAGCGCCAGATCAGGTCGGGGCGCAGCCCGATGGCGCTGTAGCGGCCGCGGATGGCGCCGCCTTCGACCGATTCGAGCAGGAAGGAATAAGGCTCGTCCCCGGCCAGCTTGAGCATGGCCGAGACCGGGGTGTCGAGATCGGAGACGAGGCGGGTCCAGACGACCTGGGGTTTGCCGGCGTGGTAGGTGTCGGCGAAGGCGTCAAAAGCCGTGGAATCCGGCATGGTGGTGACCTGCGATGAGGGGAGCGGGATGGGCGGGGGCGGAGCGGTCGCCGCCACGCCATCGCTCCCCGCCGCCTGCCCGGCGCCCCCGGGCTGCAGTCCCCGCCGGCCAGCGCCAGCCCTTCGCCTCTCCGCGCGGAGAGAACGGGGCCGCCGGACCAGGTCCGGCGCAGGGGCGCTGCGACGCCGCGAGGGGGATCATCGACATCATTCCTGGTAGTTCAACCGGGCGAGAACCGCCTGGTCAATGGTGACTCCGTAGCGGGCGCGCAGCGCCTGGTCCAGGCCGCCGCCGATATCGACCGCGAGGCCGCGCCGCAGATCCTGCTTCACCGCGGCTTCCGCCGTGGCGTCGGGCTTGGCCGGCTCGACCCTGGTCAGGCGGGCGACCACCCGGCCGCCCGGGGTCTCCGCCGTCGCCGTGCCGCCGACCTGGGCGGCGAACAGGTCGCGCACCAGCGCCGCGGGAACGGCGCCGGCATTGCTGCCGTCGCGCAACAGCGCCGGGGTCTCGGCATACTGCCCGCCGACCGCCTTGGCCACGTCGGCCGCGGCCTCGCCGGTGGACAGGCGCTTGGCGACGTCGGTCGCCAAGGTAGCAGCCGCCTCGGCCTGCTTCTGCTCGGTCCAGGCCGCGGCGACCTCGTCCCGCACCTTGGCCAGCGGCTCGGTCGCTGGCGGCACGATGCTGTCGACCCGGACGATGAAGGAGGTCTTGTCGTCGATCGTGCCCATCGGGCTGACATCGCCCTGCTGCGCCTGGAAGGCGGCCTGCAGGATCTGCGCCTGGCCGGGCAGCGGCGGCAACGGCTGGCCGCTCTGGGTGGTGCCGTCCTGGGCCACGGCCGGGACCGCGGTGACGGTGAAGCCGAACTCCTGCGCCGCCTTGTCGATCGGCACGGCGTCGGCCAGCGCGTCCTCGAACTTGTTGGCGGCGTCGTACAGGGCGTCGGCCGCCTTGCTCTGCTTCAGCTGGGCCTCGATCTCGGCCCGGGCCTCCTCGAACGGCACCGTGCGGGCCGGCTGGACGCCGGTCAGCACCAGCACGTGCCAGCCGAAGGGCGACTGCACCGGATCGGTCGTCTGGCCCTCGGTCAAGGTGAAGGCCGGATCGGCCAGGGCCGGGATCGGCATCGCCGACTTGGCGGTCAGGTCGACCGGGATCAGCTTGACCGCGGCGTTTCGGGCTTCGTCCACCGCCTGCTGCACCGCCTTGCCGCCGCGCACCGCCGCGGCGATCTGGTCGGCCAGCTCCTTGGTCGGGGCGATCACCTGGTCGAAGCGGCGCATCTCCGGCATCTGATAATTCGCCGGGTTTTTGTCGTATTGGGTGCGTGCCTCGTCCTCCGACACCGTCACATTCTTGGCGAACTCGTCGGTGTTCAGCAGCACGACGCTCAGCGTCCGGTACTCGGGCGACTGGAACTTGTCGCCGTGGTCCTTGTGATAGGCCTCGAGATCGGCCTGGGTCGGCTGCGGCACGCCGGTCTGGTCGGCGTTGCGCAGCGTGATCGTATCGGCCACCCGCGCCTCGCGGCGATAGCGATAGATCGGGTCGACCAGCGCCTGCGGCGGCTCGGCGCCGCTGAACAGCGCCCGCATCACCTGCTGCTGCTGCATCTGGCCGCGCTGATAGGCGATGAAGCCGGCCTCGTTGGTGCCGCCGGCCTGCAGCATCTGCAGGAATCGATCGCGGCTGAACTGGTTGGTGGCCGGGTCGCGGAACCGCGGGTCGACGCGCACGGCGTCGGCGACCGCGTCGGTCGACAGGTCGTAGCCGAGATCGGCGGCCAGCTGGTCGTACAGGAAGCCGGAGATCATGCTGTCCAGCACCCGCGCCGGCAGGCCGAGCTGCTGGGCGACGGAGAGCGGCAGCTGCTGGCTCTGCGCCAGGGAGCGGAACTGGCTGTCCAGCTGCTGCAGGCTGATCGTCTGCTCACCCACCGTCGCCACCGTGTCGGACTGGCCGCGGTTGCGGAAGATGTCGCCGATGCCCCAGACCGCGAAGCTCAGGATCAGGAGGACGAACAGCACCTTGACGATGATGGAGCCGGCCTTGTGGCGGAGGATCTGCAGCATGACGACCGTAAACAAAGGGCGAGGCCGCGCCGGTCTCCCGGGCGGTTGGGCGGCGCATCATAGGTGCGGCCTTGCCGGGCAGCAATGCACAAGGCGTGACCGTAGCGTCATGGCGCCGGGGTTGGTACATGAAGGGCGACATTGAGGACCAGCCGGAGAGAGGCCGATGGCGCGGAAGCTGATTGCGGGCAACTGGAAGATGAACCTGCTGCGCACCGGGGGCACGGCGCTGGCCCGCGACCTCGCCCTGCGGCTGGCCCGCACGGTCGATCCGGCCTTCGACCTGCTGGTCTGCCCGCCGGCCACCATCCTCGCGCCGATCGCCGACGCGGTGCAGGGCAGCGGCCTCCTGGTCGGCGGCCAGGACTGCCACAGCGCGCAGGAGGGCGCCCATACCGGCGACATCGCGGCGCGGATGCTGGCCGATCTCGGTTGCAGCCACGTCATCGTCGGCCATTCCGAGCGGCGCCAGGACCACGGCGAGATCGACCTGGTGGTGGCGGAGAAGGCGGCGGCGGCCCAGGCCGAGGGGCTGGTCGCGATCATCTGCATCGGCGAGACCGAGGCGGAGCGCAACGAGGGCCGGGCGCTGCAGGTGTGCAGCCGCCAGATCGCCGGGTCGCTGCCGCGCGGGGCGACGGCGGAGAACACGGTGATCGCCTATGAGCCGGTCTGGGCCATCGGCACCGGCCGCACCCCGACCGCGGCCGACGTCGCCGAGGTGCACGCCCATATCCGGGCGGCGTTGGGCGCCCATGTCCCGGCCGAGGCGGCGGGCATCCGCATCCTCTATGGCGGCTCGGTCAAGCCCGGCAATGCGGCCGAACTCTTGGCGGTGCCCAATGTCGACGGCGCCCTGGTCGGCGGCGCCAGCCTGAAGGCCGACGACTTCTGGGCGATCGCCGAGGCCGGCGCCGGTTGACCGCATCGCCTCAGCATCGTCGTTGCATAGGGGCGGGGCGGTGGCTATAGTCCCGCCCGCTCGCCGCCCGGTTCTGCCCGGCGGCGGCCCCCGGTCGGAGCGTAGCGCAGCCTGGTAGCGCACTTGCATGGGGTGCAAGGGGTCGCGAGTTCGAATCTCGCCGCTCCGACCATTTTCTTCCGGACTCTCGATCATGCTCGTCGCCCTCGACTGGGGAACCTCCTCGCTCCGCGCCTGGCTGCTCGACGCCGACGGCGCCGTGCGGGACGAGGCCGCGGCCCCGCTCGGCATCCTCAAGGTTCCCGGCGGCGACTTCGATGCCGTGTTCCGCCAGGTGGCGGAACGCTGGCTTCCCACCGCCGCCATCGCCTCCGGCATGATCGGCAGCCGCCAGGGCTGGGCCGAGGCGCCCTACGCCCGTTGCCCGGCCGACGAGGCGGCGCTGGTCGCCGGCCTGATCGAGGTGCCGACCTCGCTGGGCGTGACCCTGCGAATCGTCCCCGGCGTCAGCCGGGTCGACGCCGACGGCATCCCCGACGTGATGCGCGGCGAGGAGGTGCAGATCCTCGGCGACGCGCCGGCCGCCGGCCGACGCCTCTACGTCCTGCCCGGCACGCACAGCAAATGGGCCCTGGCCGAGGACGGCAAGATCGCCTGGTTCGCCACCTCGATGACCGGCGAGGCCTTCGCCGTCCTGGCCGAGCACAGCATCCTCGGCCGGCTGATGGACGGCCGCGCCTATGACCAGCCGGCCTTCCGCCGCGGCCTCACGGTCGGCGCCTCGGCCGGCGGCGGCCTGCTGCGCCGGCTGTTCAGCGCCCGCACCCTGGGTCTGTTCGGCGAGCTAGAGCCGAAGGCGGCGGGATCCTATCTCTCCGGCCTGCTGATCGGGGCCGAGGTGGCCGACGCCCGCGCCACCGTGGCCGCCGCCACCGGCGCCGCGCCGGAGGAGGTCACCATCGTCGGCGGCGCCGAGCTGTCGGCCCGCTACGCCGAGGCGATCGAGGCCGCGGGGCTGCGCAGCCGCATCGCCCCGGCCGACACCACGGTCAAGGCGCTGTGGCGCCTGGCCAAGCATGCGGAGCTGGTGTGAGATGAGCCTTTCCCTGCACGACGCCCTCGCCGGGCTGCCCCTGGTCGCCATCCTGCGCGGCGTGACGCCGGAGGAGGTCGAGGCCATCGGCGCCGCCCTGGTCGAGGCCGGGTTCCGCTGCATCGAGGTGCCGCTGAACTCGCCCCGGCCCTTCGACAGCATCCGCCGCCTGGCCGACCGATTCGGCCGGGAGGCGCTGATCGGCGCCGGCACGGTGCTGAAGCGCGAGGACGTGGCCCGGGTGCAGGCCTCGGGCGGCAACCTCATCGTGATGCCGCATGCCGATGTCGAGGTGATCGCCGAGGCGAAGCGCCTGAACCTGGTCTGCGCCCCCGGCGCCGCCACCCCGACCGAGGCCTTCGCGGCGCTGAAGGCCGGGGCCGACGCGGTGAAGATCTTCCCGGCCGAGGCGGTCCCGCCCGCCGTGGTCAAGGCCTGGCGGGCGGTGGTCCCTGCTTCGGTGCCGCTGATCGCGGTCGGCGGCATCACGCCGGACCGGATGGCGGCCTATCGCGATGCCGGCACCACCGGCTTCGGCCTGGGCTCCGCCCTCTACAAGCCCGGCATGACTGCGACCGAGGTCGCCGCCACCGCAGCGTCCTTCGCCCAGGCCTGGCGATCGCTGCAGGGCTGATTTAAGAGGCGCGATCCTCCCTTCTGTCATTGCCGGGCTTGACCCGGCAATCCAGGGGCCCCCCAGAGCGGCCTCGACATTCCCTGGATGCCCGGGTCAAGCCCGGGCATGACAGTTTTGGGGAGGGCGGCATCAGAGCATACGCCCATTCCCGGCAGTGACACCGGAGCGCACGGCGTTTATCACCGTCGCAGGGGCGAACAGGTAAAGGATCGGCGCGTGGTGCAGGACGGTGGCGTTCAGCTCGAACAGCCGGGCTTCATCCGGCGGCAATACGACCGGCTGATCCGGGCGGCGCACGGGCCGCGGGCGCAGTGGACGCTGGCCGGCGTGTCCTTCGCCGAGAGCTCGTTCTTCCCGATCCCGCCCGACGTGGTCCTGATCCCGATGATGCTCGCCAATCCGCGGCGGGCCTGGTGGCTGGCGGGGCTGTGCACCGTGGCCTCGGTGCTGGGCGGCCTGGTCGGCTACGCCATCGGCTATTTCCTGTTCGAGACGGTCGGCTCCTGGCTGATCAACCTCTACGGGCTGCAGGCCGGGTTCCAGGAGTTCCAGCAGAAATACGCCGAATGGGGCAGCTGGATCATCCTGGCCAAGGGGGTGACGCCGATCCCCTACAAGCTGGTGACCATCACCAGCGGCGTCGCCCAGTTCCCGATCGTGCCCTTCATCCTGTCCTCGATCGCCTCGCGCGGCCTGCGCTTCTTCCTGATCGCGGTGCTGATGCGGATCTATGGCGACCAGGTGCGGCATTACCTCGAGAAGTACCTGAACTGGGCCTTCTGGGGATTCCTCGTGCTCGTCGCCCTCGGCTTCGCGGTGATGACCCAGGTGTGAGGGTTGCCCGAACCGCGGAGAGTCCGGCCATGACCGTGCAAGCCATCCTCCTCCCGGTGTTCGTGCAGGTGGCACTGACCTTTCTGCTGGCGGTCTGGCTGCTGCGTGAGCGCGCCGACGCGCTGCGGCGGGGCGAGGTGCGGCCGGGCGACATCGCCCTCGGCCAGCCGGCCTGGCCGGCGCGGGCCACCCAGATCGCCAACAGCTTCCACAGCCAGCTGGAGCTGCCGCTGCTGTTCTTCGTGCTGGTGATCCTGGCGATGATGACGAAGAAGGCGGATTTGCTGTTCGTGATCATGTCCTGGCTGTTCGTCGCCAGCCGGATCCTGCATGTGGCGGTGCACACCGGCGCGAACCGCCTGGGCCCCCGCTTCGGCGCCTACGCCGCCGGCTTCGTGCTGCTGCTGGCGATGTGGGTGCTCTTCGCCCTGCGCATCCTGCCGGCGGGGGTGGGGCCGGTGTGATTTCGGGGGCTTGAGTGGCGGCCCGTTGACTTACCGACACCCGCGAGATCAGCATCGAACATGGCCACAGCCCTGGACGCGCCTGTCGATGCGCTGGACCCGCAGGAGCGGAGATTTGTCGCCATCATGCGCGAGCATGGCTGGCACCACACGGGTGTGTTCGAAGAGGACGAGAATCCGGAATTCTCCTACTCCACCGGGTTCTGGCTGACGCTCCGGCATCCCGAGATCATCGCCTTCTCCCTCTCGCAAGACGTTGCCGGCCGGGTGCTGTGGGATCTCTACCGCGATCTCCAGAAAGGCCGGGTCCTCCCGGTCGGTGTCCGGCTCTCGGACGTCTTCGCGAATACCGACGCCTATCTGATGCCTGTCGACAAGCAGCACTATGCCGAGCATGTCGGCTGGAGCCGCTGGTTCTACGGCAACGACGACTTCCCCTGCCTGCAGCTGGTCTGGCCGGACAAGCGAGGTGCCTTCCCGTGGGAGGCTGGCCGGTACGAGCCTCCGCCGGCGCTGCAGCCGGATCTTTCGCCGGCGGGTTGGATCCAGTCCTTGAAGTCCTAGGCGTCCGCCCGGCTACACCGATGCGACGATCCAGATCGCCCCGCCGATCGCGACCGCGTCTTCCAGCAGGGCGGCCGGCAGGTCGCGGCCGGCGGCCCGGGCCAGGCGGGACCGCAGCTCGGCCCCCACCAGCGTCCCGGCCACCGCGCCGATGACGCCGGCGATGAGCCCGACCCACATCTGGCCGCCGATGATACCGAAGGCGGCGCCGCAGACCGCGCCGCTGACGATGCGGGCGCCGAACTGCATCGGTACCTTGCGGCTCGGCGTCCGCGGCAGCTGGTCGGCCACCAGCTCGGCGATCGCGGCGGCGGTGAGCAGCCAGGGCGTGACCGCGGCGCCGAGGAAGCCCAGCCCGGTGCCCTCGAGCGGCAGCCAGCCGAGATGGGCGGCCCAGCTGACGGCCGCCGGCGCGGTCATCGTCCGCAGCCCGGCGACGCACCCGATCAGGAAGGCCAGGACCAGCATCGAAATCTCCCCCGGAAATGCGCGGCCGCGGACGGCCGGTTGAAAATCGGCCGCCATCCTCCGCGATCGTCGCCGGCCTGTCGATACCGTCGGGTTTCGCTCCGTCTGGCGATCGTGCCGGGAAAGGACCCGAGGCCTATCGGTCATTGCACTATCCGTCAGATAGACTCTCCAATTCCACATGGGAGGAATTGCCATGACCAACGCGACAACGTCGCTCCAGCGCAGCCTGCTGATGTCCGCCATCGCCGCGGCATCGCTGTGGCCGGCCGGCGCCTGTGCCGCCGAGCGCGACGAATTCTTCTGGCTCGGGGAAATCAACAAGGCGACCGCCGTCATCAACACCGACGAGGGCCTGCTCGACAAACAGCTGACGCCGGGAATCGCGGCGGCCATCGCCAAGGTCATCGAGGACGGAAACAAGGAGGGGGCCAGGCGGCCGGGCACCGTGATCACCTTCGAGCCGCTGCTGATCAAGGCCGGCGGCATGGATGTCACGCTGCTGCATGCCGGCCGCTCCAGCCAGGACATGCACGCCACCTACCGCGCGGCGATCCTGCGCGACGATCTGCTGGAGCTGGCCGCGCAGCTCAACGTCACGGCCAAGACGATGGTCGAGTTGGCCGCGGCGCATGCCGACACGATCGTCCCCAACTACACCAATGGGGTCGCCGCGCAGCCGAACAGCTTCGGCCATTACCTGCTCGGCCATGCCGCCGGATTGGCGCGCGATGCCGAACGCATCCGCCAGGCCTATGCGCGCATCGACCGGTCCGCCATGGGCACGACGGTGCTCAACGGCACCGGGTGGCCGCTGAACCGCCAGCGCATGGCCGATTATCTCGGCTTCGCGCAGCTGGTCGACAACGCCTACGACGCCTCGCAGATCTCCTCGATGGACGAACCGGTCGAGGTCGGGGCGGTGGTCACGGCGATCGCCTTGCACACCGGCAATTTCGTCGAGGACATCATGACGCAATATGCCGGGTCGCGGCCCTGGATCCTGCTGGAGGAGGGGGGCGGCAACACCTATGTGTCGAGCGCGATGCCGCAGAAGCGCAATCCGGGCCTGCTCAACTCGACCCGCAGCGATGCCTCGACGGCGATCACGCTGGCGCTCGGGCCGGTCATCCAGACGCACAACATCACGCCGGGCATGTCGGATCCGAAGGATGTCGACCAGAACACGGCGATGGTCGAGGCCGGCATCAAGACGCTGAAGGATCTCGACAAGGTGCTGAAGGCCCTGGTGATCAACCGCGACCGGGCGCTGGAGGAGCTGAACAGCGACTGGACGGCCTCGCAGGAGCTGGCCGACATCCTGATGCGCCAATACGGCCTGCCGTTCCGCGAGGGCCATCATTTCGCGTCGGAGGTGGTGAGCTACGCCAAGCAGAACGCCATCAAGCCGCTGGATTTCCCCTATGCCGAGGCGCAGCGCATCTACGCCGAGGCCGTTGCCGGCACGAAGTATCCGCAGGCGCTGCCGATGGCCGAGGCGGAGTTCCGCGCCGCCCTCGACCCGGTGGCGATCGTGAAGGCGCGCAGCACGACCGGCGGGCCGCAGCCTGCGGAAATGGAGCGAATGATCGCCAAGGCCAGAAGCGAGCTCGCGGACCAGGATTCCTGGATCAAGGAGCGGCGCGAATTCATCGACACCGCCCTGGCCCGGCTCGACGGGGATTTCGCCAAGCTGATGCGGTGAGGGGCGGGGGCGCAACGGCCACGGCCTCGATCCAGGCGACGATCCTGGCGACGGCCCGGCTGGAATTCCCGGCCGGCGGGTGGGGGGCGTCAGGCGGCGCGCAGGGAGGCGGCGACCGAGGCCAGCACGGTCTCGGCTGCCGCACCGGCGGGGAAGCTGGAGACCTGCCCGTCGCCGGTCTCCATCAGCAGCCAGCCGCCGTCCTGTCGCCGCGCGACATCGGCCGTGGCGAAGCGGCTCGGCAGTGCCTGGGCGATGGCCTGCAGCAGGTCCGGCGGCGGGGCTTCGGCGGCCGCCGAGAGGGCGACGCGTGGCCAACAGCCCAGGACATGGCCATCCAGGACGAAGCAGCGCCATTCCTCGGCCGCGCCATCGCTCGTGACGAGCGGCACATATCGGCGGAAGACCAGGCCGCCGGTGAGGCTGTCGCCCTGCAACTCGATGAACCGGTCGACCACGCGCCGGACGGCCGCGCGATCGGCGGCGCTAGGGATGAAGCAGGCTTCGGACCAGTAGCCGGCGGCCTGCGACTTGACCCAGTCCTTGACCGTCACCGCCGCGTCGCCGAACGGGGCCCGCGCCCCCCACAGCGCTGCGTCGTCACCGATGCGGTCCCGGTCGATCCAGACCGTCTGCGGCATCCAGCGGCCGACAACGGCATGGGCCGCGGGCAGATGGTGGCAGGCCGCAAACTGCTCGGGCGTATTGAGGAGAAGGACGCCACGATCGGACAGGATGGCGAAAAGCCGACCATAAGCCTCTGCTGACATCATCCAGCCGCGATAGACGGCCGCGCCGGGGCCGCCGATCGCGGCGCGCCGCAGGGCCGCCGCAGCATCGGGGCTGCGCTCGAGGACGTCATGGTCGACCAGCAGCCGGTTCAGCCTGAGGCGATCCGCGATCTCCGCTTCCTCACGGAATGCCGGATCCGGCATTCGCGGCGCCAGCGGATCGGCGCAGAGAAGGATGTAGGGTCCGGACATGCGGCCAACCCTCAATACCGCGACGAGGCCGTCACTCGCAAACCGGCGGCGGCCCCGATCGAGACTGCCTGGAGCAGCATCGAAATCCCTTCGTTAGTCCAGAGCGACGAGCATCGGCGTCGTGCCGCTCAAGGAAAAAGCTTGGTTCGCATTGGTGTAGACAATGATGACGCCCGGCAGATCGCGGCTGATGAGCAAGCCGTCCACTGTTTTGGGCTCGGGCAGGGGGTATTCCTTCGGCGTCCCGCCTGCGAACCGGTAAAGCGTTCCGGGGGCGATCGCCCAGAAGCCGCCAGACGGTGCCGCTGCGAGTCCGAAGAACGGAACACTCATTTCAAACGACTTCCCCCCTTCTTTGACAGTGAAGGTCTTCTCGAATTTGACCGTAGCCCGATCGTCACAGATCTGAAGGATCCGGCCCCAGGACATCATGTGGATCAGGCCGGCCGAGGCCAGGATGCAGCCCGGGGAGGTCGGATCGGCAATGATGCCGGTGATGGATTCGCATCCGTCACAGGAATCCTGGCCGATCTTGTATGCGATGTTGCGGGCGACGCCGGTGGAGAGGGACACCTTGCGGAGGCCGCCACCCCACTCGCCGAAATTGAAGCCCAAATAAAGATCGTCGCCTATCGTTGCGATTGCTGCCGTGGAGGGCGGGCCCAGAGGCTCGTCAGCTCCTTTCAGCTTCCGGGATGCCCAGCGACGGGATCCGGCCGGCAAGATGTTGATCCGGCTCGGCGAGACGACAATCCGTGCCCCATCCGCGGATATGGCCAGGACCGTCGGCATTTCGGACAGCCTCAGCGGGGCCGAATCCTCGAACGACTCTCCAGTCCATCTGGAAGCGACGAAGGTGCCCCCGATCGGGATGCGTGTCGGAGGATCCTCCACTTCTCGATATCGCACCTCGGTCGACCTCAGCACCCAAAGCGCTCCGTCGGACTTCGTCAGGAACATGACGCCGCTGGTGAAGGCGTCTTGCCGGGAATTGTCTGCGAGTCCGAAGGATGCCAAGCCTCCACCCCGGCCGACCAGCCAGAGACGGCCCGCGGCGGTCAGAGCCTGGGTCGCCCCGATCTCCCGCACCGGGTTTGTGGAAGGGAGGTCATAGGAGACCAGCTCGGGCTCGGATGGCTTGGCATCCTCGCCCTTTCCGCAAGCGGCCAGAGCCAGAAAACAAAGATATGCCGCCAGCCGCAGGCGCAAACCGGCTCTTCTTGCCCTGAACGCAACCATGACTCCCCCTCCGACATGGCCGACGAGGGATCATAGCCGTTTCGATCGCATCTCGGCCAGACGAGCCGAAGCGGCGGCGTGGCCCTCACGGACCAGGCCGCGGTTGGGCAGGCTGAAGCGCCCACCACCCTGCCATCTCGCGAAAGCGCTGATCTCTCTACGCTCTAATCGGGAAGAGATTCCCGCTTTCGCGGGAATGACGCCAAGAAGAATGGAGTATTTTGAAGAGAGTAGGACTCTTTCTATCTCAGCCGGCGAACGCATCTAGCTCGCGCAGGAACTGGACCTCTCGTTCATGCAACGTGCCATCCGCGATGATCAGAGCCCGAGCTTCGTTGATGAGCAGTGCACCGTGGGCTTGATCTCGGAAGGCCCGCTCAGCTGCGTCGAGGAATGTATCGACATCCGGATACAGACGATCGGCTTCATCGAGGATGCCTTCGATGATCGAACCATCGACACCCAGCCCGGCTTGGGCGGCACGCTCGCGGCAATAATCGGCAATGATCTCCATCTCCGACGGGTGGGCGGCGCCGTCGCACCTCGCCAAGAACGTCAAGATCTTCAGGCCGTCGCGCAGCAGCGATCGGGCTGATCGCGCGGGCGCCCGCGTTGGTGCTGATCTGGAAACAAGCCCTGCTTCTGACAGGAGTTCGATGCCAGACTCGATCGGCTCGAAGATCTCGCCTGTCCGTCCGTCCATCAGTGATAGCAGCCGGTCGACACGGAAGCTTCGCAGGGCACGCCGTTCATGGCACCAGCCGATGAGATAGTAACGACCATCATCGTTGGTGGAGGGGAGATGTTCAATTCGTCGAAAAGTGATGCGCCTGCAACTTAACTCTCCTTTCGAATCTGAATACTCGATCACCAGCATTCGGCCGCTGGTCTCGATTGGTGCGGCCTGAAGCCGTGGCTCGAACGCCTCATCCTCGGATGGGACTGTGATGAGAATCCCTTTGGGCGCAATTGGTGCTGGGTAGGTTGCCTCGCGGGCATGAGCGGCGAGAATCGCGCGCAGGCTCATTGAAATGGCTCCATTGAAATGCATTGGTCGACAATCGGAGCGGCTTGCGCAAAAGCACAAGCTGCCCTGCCAGTATAGGGGATGTTTGCTTCCTAAGCGACGAGGCGATTCGGCAACTGGGGCGGCATTACCAACTCCAACGCCACAAGAATTGGCAAGCCGCATCGGTGGATCTGGGTCGACGCTATCCCGGCTCTGCTCGTCGGCCGTGCCTGCTACGCCCTCACCAGCAGCCGCCCCGCCCGGTCCACCTCGGTCTCTCCCGCGCGCCAGGACAGGCGGCCGTTGACCAGCACGAAGTCGAGGCCGCGGGACGGGGTCTTCGGGGCCTCGAAGGTGGCGGCGTCGGCGATGTGGTTCGGGTCGAACACCACCAGGTCGGCGGCGTGGCCTTCGCGCACCAGGCCGCGGTCGGGCAGGTTGAAGCGCATCGCCGACAGGCCGGTCATCTTATGCACCGCCGTTTCCAGCGGGAACAGGCCGAGGTCGCGGCTGTAATGGCCCAGCACGCGCGGGAAGGTGCCCCACAGGCGCGGATGCGGGTGGCTGTCGTGCGGCAGCCCGTCCGACCCGATCATGGTCAGCGGGAACGACAGGATGCGGCGGACATCGGCCTCGTCCATCTGGAAGTAGATGGCGCCGGCCGGGTGCAGCCGCACCGCCGCCTCCTTCTCGGTGCAGCCCCATTCCGCGGCGATGTCGGCCAGGTCGCGGCCCGCCATCTCCGGCTGCGCCTTGGACCAGGCGACCATGATGCGGATGTCGCCGGTGACATGGTCCGGGTCCAGCACGGTCGACCCGGCGGTGTAGGGATAGGCGTCGAGCCCGACCGGCTGGTGGCGCGCTGCCGCCTCGATCACCGGCAGGGTCTCGCGGCTGCGGCCCCAATTGTGCGGCCCGGCGCATTTGTGGTGCGAGATCACCACCGGCACCCTGGCGCGGCGGGCGGTCGAGAAGCTCTCCTCCAGGGAGTCGAGCACCTTGTCGTGCTCGTCGCGCATATGGGTGGCGTAGACGCCGCCGCGGTCGGCCAGCAGCTCGGCCAGCGCCGCCACCTCGTCGGCATCGGCCGCCGCGTTCGGCTTGTAGTAGAGGCCGGTGGAGAAGCCGATGGCGCCCTGGTCGAGGCTGTCGGCCAGCAGGCGGCGCATGGCATCGATCTCGCCGGCATCCGCCTTGCGGCCGACATCCGCCATGGTGCCGATGCGCAGCGAGGAATGGCCGATCAGCGCCGCCACGTTGACGCCCGGCACCACCCGGTCCAGCCGGCCGCGATAGTCGGCGAAGCTCGGGAACTCGTAGGCGGCTTCGTCGCCCAGCAGGTTCAGGGGCGGGGGCGCGGCGCCCCTCAGCGTCAGTGGCGACAGGCTGATGCCGCAATTGCCGACCACCACCGTGGTCACGCCCTGGCTGATCTTCGGCAGCATGTCCGGGCCGTCGATCACCGCCCGGTCGTCATGGGTGTGCACGTCGATGAAGCCGGGTGCCACGACGCGGCCGGCGACGTCGATGCTGTCCTTCGCCCGGTCGGCGGCGATGCTGCCGGTCGGGGCCACGGTGGCGATGCGGTCGCCCAGGATGGCGACGTCGGCCTGGATGCGGGGCGCGCCGGAGCCGTCGATCACGGTGCCGTTGCGAAGCAGCAGGTCGTAGCGCGGATGGTCAGGCATGGGCTTTCCGTCGGACAGGGCGGGGCCGGGGCGGAAGGGGAGCGGCCGGCTCGTCGAGGGTGGGGATCTGGCTGAGAGTGTATTTGACCCGGCGCAGGCTTTCGAGCGCCACCGGGCCGCGGCGCATGGCCACGCCGGTCGCAACCACGTCGATCACCGCCATATGGGCCAGGCGCGACGCGGTCGGCTTGAAGATGTCGCTGTCCTCGGGCGGGGCGACGGCCAGGACGATCTCGGCGGCCCGGGCCAGCGGCGTGTCCGGGCGGGTGACGGCCACGGCGGTGGCGCCGTATTGCCGGGCGATCTCGACGCTCTCCACCAGGTCGCGGAAGCGGCCGGAGTTGCAGATCGCCAGCACGCAGTCATCCGGGCCGAGGGTGGCGGCCGACATGCGCTGCAGCTGGGTGTCGGCGTGGAAATCGGTCGGCAGGTCCAGCCGGAAGAAGCGCAGATAGGCGTCGTGGCCGACCGCATGCGAGCCGCCGCCGACGCCGTAGATGTCGAGCCGCCGGGCGCGGGCGATCGCCTCGATCGCCTGGCGCAGCGGCTGCGGGTCGAGCTGGTTGCGCACGGCGGTCACCGCCTCGATCACGCTGTCCAGCACCCGGTCGGCCAGCTGGGCGACGTCGTCGGGCGGCGCGCCGGCCTCCAGGGCGGCGGATGGCCGCGATTCCAGATAGGGGCTGGCGACGGCCAGGTTCTGCGCCAGCCGCACCTTGAAGTCGCGCACGCTGTCGCAGCCGAGCGCGCGGCAGAAGCGGGTGACCGACGGCTCGCTGACCCGGGCGCGGCGTGCCAGCTCGGCGATGCTGGCACGGGTGGCGAAGCCGGGATCGGCCAGCACCGCCTCCGCCACCCGCTGCTCGGACGGCCGCAGCGAGGCCTCCATGCGGCGCAGGCGCGAGACGATGTCGACCACATAGGCCATCAGAGAGGCTCGGGGGGGTGGTGAGGGCGTCGCGAGATCTTTTGGAAACGGCTCGACCATGCTTTTTCCTTGTCCCCCCTCCCCCTAGCCCCCTCCCGCGAGGGGAGGGAAGACTTGTTTGGGTTCGAAGCGATCTCCTTCCGGGGCCGCTCCTGCGACACGCCGTTCATCAGAAAAACGTCCGGATCGCGCCCGAGACGCGGTAGTCGTCCTCGACCACCATCATCACCTGCCATTTGTCGAAGGTGGTGCAGGGGTGGGAGATGCCGCAGCAGATGAGGTCGCCGACCTGCGGGTCGAAGCCCTCGGGCAGCTTGAGATAGGCGTGCTGGTCGTTCATCGCGGTCAGCACCGCGCCGGCCGGCACCGGCTGCGATGCGGCGGCGCCGGCGGGGCGCCACAGGGTCGGGATCGGCAGCTCGATGTCGTAGGAGACGTCGCGCTTGCCCATGGTCAGCAGCGCCAGCCCCGGCTCCGGCCGCGACTGCACCATGGACCAAACCTCCAGCGCGGGTTCGAGGTCGCCGTGCCGGCGCCAGTCGGCCGGGATGCGACGGAGGATGTGCTCGAACAGCCGGGTGTACTGGCCGGAATCATGGGTCAGGTAGCAGCCGCTGCGCACCACCACCTGCGTCGGGCGCGACAGCCGGACCTCGGCGAGCCTGCGCGCGACGATGTCGTAATAGGCCGAGCCGCCGGCGCTCAGCAGCACCGGGTTGTCGGTCGACAAGGCGGCGAACAGGCCGGCGCCATCGATCTCCGCCGCCAGCGCCGCCAACCGGTCGAGGAAGCCCGTGACGGCGATCTCGTCCGCCGCGGCATCCTTGGTGACGACCAGACCCTCATAGCCCTCGACGCCGCGCAGGGCGAGGCCGGGCGCGTCGGTGGCGGCCTTGGCCACTTCCAGCGCCTCGGCGGCGGTGCGGCAGCCGGTGCGGCCCCCGGCCATGCCGAGCTCGACCAGGAGGCCCAGCGGGCGGCGCGGCGGCATGGCCCGGGCGGCCTCGGCCAGGCGGCGCACCCCGGCGACGGAATCGACCAGGCAGAACGCCTCCAGCTCCGGGTCCGCGGCCAGCGCCGCCAGCACCGAGCGCATCGCCGCGGCGTCGACCAGCTGGTTGGCGATGACGATCCGCTTCACCCCGAAGCGCCGGCACACCTCGAACTGCTGGGCGGTGGCGACGGTGATGCCCCAGGAGCCGTTGGCGAGCTGCAGGTCGAACAGCTGCGGGCTCATCGTGGTCTTGCCGTGCGGCGCCAGGGCGACGCCGGTCTCGGCCAGGATGTCGCGCATCCAGCGGGCGTTGCGCTCCAGCACCGACCGCTTCAGCAGCGCCTGCGGAAAGGGCAGGTCGCCGGACAGCGCGTTCCAGCCCTGGTCGCCGATGCTGCGGAACGGGATCGGCTCGAGGCCGGGCGGCAGGCCCTTGCTGGCGCCGTCGACGGGTGAGTCGAGGATCGGGTCGAGGGCGAGCACGGAGGGGGTGAACATCAATTCGTCTTTCGTTCGTAACGACCTGTTCCGCTCAATATCCCGTTGTCATGCCCGGGCTTGACCCGGGCATCCAGAGATGTCGAGGCCGCTCCGGGTGGCCCCTGGATTGCCGGGTCAAGCCCGGCAATGACAGGAAAGGGAAAGCTGGAGCTGTACTGTCCATCGTCATCCCCTACAGCCGCCGGCCGGAGGCCGCGTCGAACAAATGGGCGTGGGCGGCAAGGGGGGCGAGCGGCACCACGTCGCCCGGCGCCACCCGGCGGCGGCCATGGATCACGGCGGCGACGCGGGTGCCGGCCAGGGTGCCGTAGAGATGGGTCTCGGCGCCGGTCGGCTCGACCAGATCGATCGTCACCGGCACGCCGTTGCCGTCCTCGGCCAGGCTGAAATGCTCCGGCCGCACGCCCAGCAGCACCGGCTGGTCGTCCTGGGCCGCGCGGTCGGGGGCGGGCAGGCGGGTGCCGTCCTCGGCCTCCACTGCCGGCCCGCCGGCGCCGCGGCGGTAGCGGCCGGGCAGGAAGCTCATGGCTGGCGAGCCTAGGAAGCCGGCGACGAACATGTTGGCCGGCAGGTCGTAGAGGTCGAGCGGCACGCCCTGCTGCTCGATCCGCCCGCCATTCATCACCACGATCCGGTCGGCCAGCGTCATCGCCTCGATCTGGTCGTGGGTGACGTAGACGATGGTGGTGCCCAGGCGGCGGTGCAGCGCCTTGATCTCGGTGCGCATCTGCACCCTGAGCTTGGCGTCCAGGTTCGACAGCGGCTCGTCGAACAGGAACACGGCGGGGTCGCGCACGATGGCCCGGCCCATGGCGACGCGCTGGCGCTGGCCGCCGGACAGCTGGCGCGGCAGTCGCTCCAGATAGTCGAACAGGTTCAGGATCCCGGCGGCCTTGCCGACCTTGGCCTCGATCTCCGGCTTCGGCTCGCCGCGCAGCCTGGGGCCGTAGGCGATGTTCTGCCGGGCGGTCATGTGCGGGTACAGGGCGTAGGACTGGAACACCATGGCGATGTTCCGCTTCTGGGGCGGCACGTCATTGGCGCGGGTGCCGCCGATCAGCAGGTCGCCGCCGGAGATGGTCTCCAGCCCCGCGATCATGCGCAGCAAAGTGGATTTGCCGCAGCCGGACGGGCCGACCAGGACGACGAACTCGCCATCGGCGATGTCGAGGTCGACCGCATGGATCACCTGCGCCTCGCCGTAGCGCTTCACCACCCCGTCCAGCCGCACCGTCGCCATGGGTCGGGCCTCCCTCAGAAGTCTTCCAGCGTCAGCTCGCCCGCCATCACCCGGTTGCCGGCGGTCAGGCCGCCATCGACCGGCAGCATGGCGCCGGTGATGAAGCCGGCCAGCTCGTCCGAGGCCAGGAAGGCGACGGCCTTGGCGATGTCCGCCGGCTCGGCCACCCGCTGCAGCGGGTACCATCTGCGCAGGGACTCGAAGATCTCCGGCTTCCGGTCGACCCGCTCCTGCCAGATCGGGGTGCGCACCGTGCCGGGGCAGATGACGTTGGCGCGGATGCCGAACGGCCCGTATTCCACCGCCAGCGCGCGGGTGTAGCTGATCAGCCCGGCCTTGGCGGCGCTGTAGGCCGGATGGCCCAGCGCCTGCAGACCGTTGACGCTGCTGATGTTGACGATGCTGCCGCGGCGCCGCTCCTTCATCCCGTCGATCACCGCGGCGACGACATGGTAGGCGCCGTTCAGGTTCAGCTCGACGTCGGCGGCCCAGCTTTCGGCCGTGGTCGTGGCCAGGCTGCCGCGGTCGCCGCCGCCGGCGTTGTTGACCACGATGTCGACCGGGCCGGTGCGGGCGACGGCGGCCTCGATCGCGGCGCGGGTGCCCTGGGCGTCGCGCAGGTCGGCCGGAGCGGCGGCGGCCTTGGTGCCGGCCTCGGCCAGCGTCGCGACTTGAGCATCGAGCGCCGCCGCGTCGCGGTCGGACAGGATCAGCGTCGCCCCGGCCGCCGCGAAATGGTCGACGATCGCCCCGCCGATGCCGCCGAGCGCCCCGGTGACGAGAACGGTCTGGAAGCGCGTCATGGCTGTCTTTCCGGCAGGGAGAGGGGGCTGAAGGCCGATGGTAGCCCAATGTTTGAAACTTACAAGACAGCCGTCGCGCCTGTGCAGTGCAGCATCGGCCCGGAGCCGGAAGTCGTCTGAAGTTTTCAGCTTTGCTGCGGAATAGCGGAAGAAAATGGGCCGATGCGGCACTTCCGAATTGCGCCCCGCCGGGGATTGTAAGAGAGTCACACGCAGGGGCGGTTCCGGCGAAAAGCCGGGCGCGGCCGCCCCCCGGCTTTCCGGTTTCCAAGTGCGACCTCGCGCGGCCCCGTGCCGCCGAAACAGGAGGCTCTCCATGCAGCATGCGTTCCGGTCCGTGCTCCTCGGCGCGGGCGCCTCGATCCTGGCGGCGCTGGCCGCCGTGCCGGCCGTCGCCGCCGAGGTGCGGGTGACGGTGGCGGAGTACAGCTCCAAGACCGGCCCCTATTTCGAGGAGGCGGCGAAGGCCTTCGAGGCCGCCAACCCCAGCACCGACATCAAGATCGAGGTGGTGCCCTGGGACGTGCTGCAGCAGAAGCTGACCACCGACATCTCCGGCAACGCCAATGCCGACCTGGCCATCATCGGCACCCGCTGGCTGGTCGATTTCGTGCAGCAGGGCGTGGTCGCGCCGCTCGACGGCTACATGACCGACGACTTCAAGGCGCGGTTCATCCCGACCTTCTTCGCGCCGGGCGTGCTGGACGGCAAGACCTACGGCCTGCCGATCGCCTCCTCGGCCCGGGCCATGTACTACAACAAGGAGATCTTCGAGAAGGCGGGCCTCTCCGCCCCGCCGGCGACCTGGGACGAGCTGGTCGAGGACGCCAAGAAGATCAAGGCGCTGGGCCTCAAGGACACCTACGCCTTCGGCCTGCAGGGCAAGGAGATCGAGACCGACGTCTATTTCTACTACGCGATGTGGAGCTTCGGCGGCGACATCGTGGTGGACGGCAAGAGCGGGGTGGACAGCGAGGCCGCGATCAAGGCCGCGACCCTCTACAAGCAGCTGATCGACGACGGGCTGACCGAGCCGGGCGTCACCGCCTACAACCGCGAGGACGTGCAGAACCTGTTCAAGCAGGGCCGCATCGGCATGATGTTCACGGCGCCGTTCCTGGCCAGCCAGATCAAGGCCGAGGCGCCGAACCTGAAATACGGCGTGGCCCCGGTGCCGAAGGGCACCACCTCGGCCACCTACGCGGTCACGGATTCGATCGTGCTGTTCGACAACTCGAAGGTGAAGGACGAGGCCTGGAAGTTCATGGACTTCCTGTTCCAGAACGACTGGCGCGAGAAGTTCACGGTCAATGAGGGCTTCCTGACCGAGAACCAGGCGGTGGCCAAGCTGCCGTACTTCACCGACGACCCGAACCTCAAGGTCTTCACCGCGATGCTGCCGGACGCGAAGTTCGCCCCGACCATCGCCGGGTGGGAGGAGATCGCCGACGCCACCGGCCGGGCGCTGCAGAAGATCTATCTCGGCGAGGCCAAGCCGGAGGAGGCCCTGAAGGCCGCCGCCGAGCAGGCAAACGGGGTGCTGGGCGCGAAGTAGGGGCTCTGCCTTTCCTTCTTTCTGTCATTGCCGGGCTTGACCCGGCAATCCAGAGGGTCTCGACAGACTCTGGATGCCCGGGTCAAGCCCGGGCATGACAGCTTGGGACAATGCGGGCGGCGGTGAACCGGGCCGGGCACATCAAGGACAGGCAGTGACGACCGAGACCGAGAGGCAGACCGTTCCGATGTCGGCGCCCCTGGCCGCGCGGCTGCCCGGCCTGACGCCGATCCTCTTGATCCTGCCGAGCTTCCTGCTGGCGGCCTTCATCATCGCCTATCCGGTGTGGGACCTGCTGACGGTCGCCTCGCACCAGGTCAACCGCTTCGGCCAGCTGCGCGACTTCACCGGCCTGGTCAATCTTCAGAGCGTCCTGGCCGACCCGCTGTTTCTGGACAGCCTGTGGCGGACGCTGATCTGGACCGCCGCGGTGGTGGCCGGAACGGTGCTGGTCTCGGTGCCGGTGGCGCTGATCCTGAACACCGAGTTTTACGGCCGCGGCCTCGCCCGGGTGATCGTGATGCTGCCCTGGTCGGTGTCGCTGACCATGATGGCGATCGTCTGGCGCTGGGCGCTGAACGGCGAATCCGGCCTGTTGAACCTGACGCTGCAGGATCTCGGCCTGATCGACCAGAAGGTGGTGTGGCTGGCCTCGGCCGCCACCGCCTTCCCGATCCAGATCCTGATCGGGATCCTGGTGTCGATCCCGTTCACGGTGACGATCTTCCTGGGCGGGCTGTCGTCGATCCCCAGCGACATCTACGAGGCGGCGTCGACCGACGGCGCCTCGTCCTGGCAGCGCTTCCGCACCCTGACGCTGCCGCTGATGCGGCCGTTCATCAACATGGCGGTGGTGCTGAACATCATCTATGTCTTCAACTCCTTCCCGATCATCTGGGTGCTGACCGGGGGCGGACCGTCGGATTCGACGCAGATCCTGGTCACCTACCTGTACAAGCTGGCCTTCACGCTCGGGAAGATGGGCGAGGCGGCATCGATCTCGCTGATCATGTTCGCGATCCTCCTGGTCTTCACCCTGATCTATCTGCGCATGGCGATGAAGGGCGAGCGCGATGGCTAGGAGTCGGGCGCGATCGGAAACGGCGATGGGCCGGGTGCAGGCAGGCCGCCAACTGTCATCCTCGGGCTTGACCCGAGGATCCAGGGGCGGCCAGAGCGGCTCGTGGTGGCCCCTGGATTGCCGGGTCAAGCCCGGCAATGACAATAGAAATTTGGCTCAACCCGCCGAACGCCATGCTTAAGAAGAGCATCCTGTGCTGGCTGGCGCTGTCGCCGCTGATCCTGGTGGTGCTGTTCCCCTTCGCGGTGATGATCGCGACCGCGCTGAAGCCGGCGGCGGAGGTGATGTCGGCCGACCCGTCCTGGCTGCCCAGCCGGATCGCCTGGGAGAACTTCGTCACCATGTGGCAGGCGACCGGCTTCGGCACCGCCCTGCTGAACAGCCTCTATGCCTCGACCCTGGCGACGCTGCTGGCGCTGGCGGTCAGCATCCCCGCCGCCTATGCCATGTCGCGCTACCGCTTCCCGGGGCAGGGCCTCTACCGCGACTTCCTGCTGGTCACCCAGATGCTGTCGCCGATCGTGCTGGTGATCGGGCTGTTCCGCCTGGTCGCCTGGCTCGGCCTCGTCGGCTCGGTCGATTCGCTGGTGCTGGTCTATGCCGGCTTCAACATCGCCTTCGCCGTGTGGATGCTGCAGAGCTATTTCGCCACCATCCCCTTGGACCTGGAGGAGGCGGCGTGGCTCGAGGGCGCGTCCCGCTTCCGCACCGTGATCCGCGTGTTCCTGCCGCTGGCGGCGCCGGCCATGGTGGTGACCGCGATCTTCACCTTCATCAACGCCTGGAACGAGTTCGCCGTCGCGCTGAGCCTCTTGCGCGCGCCGGAGACGCACACCTTGCCGATCAAGATTTTCTCCCTCGTCGCCGGCCGCTATACGATCGAGTGGCATCACGTCATGGCCGCGACGTTCCTGGCGACCATCCCCGTCGCCATCGTCTTCGCCTGGCTGCAGCGCTATCTGGTGCGCGGCCTGGCCCTCGGCGCCGTCAAATAGGAAGAACCATGAGCAGCAAGCGCGAGCATTTCGGAACCACCGTCACCGGCGCCGGCGGGCAGAAGCTGCCCTTCTCCAAGGCCGTGCGGGCCGGCGACTACGTCTATGTCTCGGGCCAGGTGCCGTTCGACGAGAACGGCGTGGTCGTGGCCGGCGGCATCGAGATCCAGACCCATCAGACGATGAAGAACGTCCAGGCGGCGCTGGCCCTGGCCGGCTGCACGCTGGACGACGTGATCAAGGTCACGGCCTGGCTCGACGACACCCGCGACTTCGCCGCCTTCAACCGCACCTATGACAGCTATTTCACCGGCGACCGGCCGGCGCGCTCCTGCGTCCGCGCCGACATGATGATCGACTGCAAGGTCGAGATCGAGGCGATCGCATACAAGCCGGCGGGCTGAGGCGCGTTGGCTTAGGTCTTTATTCCATTTTCATTGTCATCCTCGGGCTTGACCCGAGGATCCAGGGGCGGCCAGAGCGGTTCTCGGTGGCCCCTGGATTGCCGGGTCAAGCCCGGCAATGACAATAGAAAGGGACGCCTCGCGATGAGTCCTTAAGCCCGCGGCACCGCCGGGACCGGCCGCTCGCCCTGCACCATGGTGCGGTACAGGAGCCGGTCCTGGCCGTCATAGTCGTTGACGGCGTAGTGCAGGGTGCAGCGGTTGTCCCAGATCGCCAGGTCGCCCGCCTTCCAGCGCAGCCGGCAGGTGAATTCCGGCCGGATCGCATGGGCGTAGAGGAAGTCGAGCAGCGGCTTGCTCTCCTCCACCGTCATGCCGGCGAAGCGCTGGGTGTAGATGGAATTGATGAACAGCGCCTTGCGGCCGGTGCCGGGATGCACCCGCACCACCGGATGCGCGACCTCGCGGTCCGCCTCCGGCCGGTTGCGCTCGATGCCGATCGAGCGGGAGACGGCGACGTTCCCGGGCACGCCGCCGGTGCCGTAGGGCTTGCCGGCATGCAGGGCGTCGAGCCCGTCCAGCACCGCCTTCAGCCCGTCCGACAGAGCCTCGTAAGCCTCAACCATGTTGGCGAACAGCGTGTCGCCGCCATGGCTCGGCACTTGGCTGGCATAGAGCAGCGACGCCATCGGCGGCTGGTCGAGGAAGCTGAAATCGGAGTGCCAGGCGTTGCCGAAGGTGCTGACCTTGCGCTCGTCGGCCGCCTTCTTCACGGCGACGACGTCCGGATGCTCGTCCATGTGCCGGATGTAGGGCGCGCGGCTGATGGGGCCGAAGCGGCGGGTCAGCGCCACCAGATCCTCCGGCGCCAGGTCGAGCCCGTGCAGATGGATCACCAGATGGTCGTCCAGGGCCTGGCGGATCGCGGCGAAGAGCGTGTCGTCGACCGGGCCGGCGAGATCGATGTCGGCGCCGAGCGACCCGGCCATCGGCCGGATGCTGATGCGTGAGTCGAGGCTGGTCATGAGGGCAGTATAGGCACCCGCTTCCGCCGGCCGAAAGTCACGACTCGCCGAATAGCGCGTTGATCTCCTTGTGCGGCACGGCGTCGTCGGCATAGCCGAAGCTGCCCTGGTCCCTGATCTCGCGGGCGGCGCGTAGGAAGCCGCCCAGCGCCGCCCGGGCCAGCGAGCCGCCGACGCTGATCCGCTTCACGCCGATCTCGCCCAGCTCCGCCACGGTGAAGCGGGCGCCGACCAGCCCCATCACCACGTTGACCGGCCGGTCGACGGCGCGCACCACCGCCTCGATCTCCTCCCGCGTGGCCAGGCCGGGGGCGTAGAGCACGTCGGCGCCGGCCTCCTGGAAGGCTTGCAGCCGGCGGATCGTGTCGGCCAGGTCTCGCCGGCCGTGCAGGAAGTTCTCGGCCCGTGCGGTCAGGGTGAAGGGGAAGGGCAGGGACCGCGCCGCCGACACCGCCGCCCGCACCCGCTCGACTGCCAGCTCGAAGCAGTAGATCGGGTCGCCGTCGCGGCCGGTGGCGTCCTCGATCGAGCCGCCGACCAGCCCGACCGCCGCGGCCTGGCGGATGGTCTCCGCCGCCGCCTCGGGCGCGTCGCCGAAGCCGTTCTCGAGATCGGCGGAGACCGGCAGGCTGGTGGCCTCGACGATGGCCTTGGCGTTGGCCAGGGTCTCCTCCCGACTCACCTTCTGCGCGCCGTCGCTGCGGCCGAGGGTGAAGGCATGGCCGGCGCTGGTGGTGGCCAGCGCCTCGAAGCCGAGCCCGGCCAGCAGCCTGGCGGTGCCGGCGTCCCAGGGATTCGGGATCACGAAGATGCCCGGTCGGGCGTGCAGGCGCTGGAAGGCGAGGGCCTTCTCGGTCTGGCTGGGCATGGGTTCCTCCCGATTGGCTGGAACCCATTGTTCCGTTTTTGTTCGAAGCAGGTCAAGGCGCCTCAGCGTCCGGCCGCCAACTCCTCGATAAAGCCACGCAGCGAGCGCGGCTCGCGGCCGAGGACGGCGCGCGCCACCAGGCCGTTGCCCGGCTGGCCGTGGGCGGCGTAGTGGGCGAAGACCTTCTCCAGCAAGGCCAGCTGCCGCGAATCATAGGGCGGCTTGGCCATGGCCACCCAGTCGGCGAAGCTCGGTTCCTCGGCTCTGACCGGCCGGCCCAGCGCCGCGCTCATCAGCGCCGCGATCTCCTCCCGGTCCGGCAGCCCGTCGGCGCAGAGCTCGAAGCTGCCATAGGCCAGGCGGTCGCCGGTCAGGGCGATCGCCGCGGCCTCGGCCACGTCGCGGTAGTCGACCCGCGCCACCCGTGCGGTGCGCGGGAAGGGCTCGGCGAAGACGCCGCCGGCCAGCACACCGGGCCAGGCGGCGCCGATGTTCTGCATCAGGTTGGTCGGCTGCAGGATCGTGTACTGCATCCCGGAGCCGTGCAGCGCCGCCTCGACCGGGATCTTGCTGGCGTGGTTGGCAAGCGCCGTGTTGGTCGCCTGGATCACCGAGGAGAAGACGAAGCGCCGGACTTCGGCGCGGCCGGCGGCCTCGACCATGGCGACGCCGAGCTCGGCCTCGTCCGGGGCGAAGGCCGGGCCGATATGGAAGACGCCGTCGACGCCGAGCAGCGCGGCGTCGAGGCTGGCCCGGTCGCGCAGGTCGCCGAAGGCGATCTCGGCCGCGCCGCGGGCCCGGGCGACAGCCGCCTTGGCGTCGTCGCGCACCAGGCCGCGGACGACCGCGCCGCGGCGGGCAAGCTCGGGCACCACCAGCCCGGCGAAGCGGCCGGCGGCGCCGATGACGAGGATGGTGGATGCGGTCATGGTCGGTCTCCAGGCGGGGCCGTTCTGGAGATCGATTTTGTATAACCCGCTGTCCGTGAGAATAGGCGATGTCCGTGATACATTCTCTCGCAATCCGAGAGGGCACCCATGGACCGGCTGGACGATCTTGCCGCCTTCGTCGCCGTGGTCGAGGCCGGCGGGCTGAGCGCCGCGGCGCGCAACCTGCGCCGGTCGCTGCAATCGGTCAGCCGGTCGCTGGCGACGCTGGAGCAGGGGCTGGGTGTGGCGCTGGTGCAGCGGACCACCCGGCGGTCGACGCCGACCGATGCCGGCCTCGCCTTCTACCGGCGGGTGAAGCCGGCGCTGGCGGAGATCCTGGAGGCCCGGGCCGAGGCCGCGGAGCGCCGGGTCGAGCCCTCGGGCCTGCTGCGGGTCAGCGCCTCGGTGCTGTTCACGCCGGCCCACCTGGTCCCGGTGGTGGCCGGCTTCATGCGGCGCCATCCGCGGATCGAGGTGGAACTGAAGCTCTCCGACCGCTTCGTCGACCTGACGGACGGCGCCTTCGACCTGGCGGTGCGGATCGGCGATCTGCCGGATTCCGCGCTCAAGGCCCGCCGGCTGGGCGCGTTGCGGCGGGTGGCGTTCGGCGCCCCGGCCTATTTCGACCGGCACGGCCGGCCGCAGCATCCGGACGATCTGCCCGGGCACCAATGCGTCGTTCGGACGGCCGAGGGCGAGGCCTGGCCGTTCCGGATCGGCGGCCGCACCCGCTCCGTGCGGGTCAATGGCCGGTTCCGGGCCGACAACACCGCGGCCGTCCATGCCGCGGTGGCGGAAGGGCTCGGCATCGGCTTCACGCCGCTGTGGCAGATCCGCAGCCTTGTCGACCGGGGCGTGGTGGAGCCGATCCTGACCGACTACGAGGTGCCGAAGGTACCGATCCACGCGGTCTGGCCGGCCACGCGGCTGCCGCCGGCCAAGACCCGCCTGTTCGTCGACTTCCTGGCCGAGACCCTGGACCTGAGCCGCCTCTAGCCGATCCGCTCGTAGCGCAGGCGGCGGGCCAGCCAGCAGCCGACCTCGACCTCGGCCGCCCGGCCGGCGCCGTCGCGGCGGAAGGCCAGGGTCCAGTCGCCCGGCGGGGTGTGGTCCAGCGCGCGGGGGCAGGGCAGGGCCCAGACATCCGGCCCGATCGGGTCGAGCAGCTCCATCCGGCCCTGGCCGAGGAAGCCCGAGAAGCCGCCATACAGCGCGCCGCCGGCATCGACCACCTCCAGCTCGGCATCCAGCTCGTCGCAGCGGTAGCGGCCGGAGACGTCGGTCGTGGGCTCGCCGTTGCAGGCGATGAGGCGCGAGCTCTGGTTCTCCTGCGGCCGGTCCAGCCACAGCCCGTCCGCGGCGGGGCGCAGCCGGGTGCGGCCGTTGCCGGCGCTGCCGTCGGGCTGCAGGTCCAGCCGCTCCGCCGAATGGCCGAAGCGCAGCCGCACCCGGCCGTCGGCCATGTCCGCACGGGCCGAGAGCCCGGTTTCCGGCTCGATGTAGCTGCCGAGCCAGCCCGGCGCGGGCAGGTCGGCGGCCGGCTTCGCGCGCTCCTCGCCCAGCAGGGCGGCCAACAGGTCCAGCGCCGCGGCATTGGCGTCGGAGAGATGGTTGAACATCACCACCACCGAGATGCGCTCCGACGGCACGTACAGCCGATGGCTGCGCCAGCCGCGCAGCGCGCCGCCATGGCCGGTAAGGGCGCGGCCGAACTCGGTCGCCCGGTTCAGGCCGAAGCCGTAGGGGGCGGGGGCGCCGTTCGAGAAGGCCACCGGCGCCGACAGGCGGCTGTACAGCGCCTCGGGATCGCCGCGGCCGGCGTCGATGTGGCGCTCCCAGGCGATCATGTCGTCGAGGCTGGCGCCGAGCCCGGCGTCGCCGGTCCACAGCACCCGGTTCTCGGCGGCGCGGAAGCCGCCGGCCTGGGTGCCCTCGTAGCCCTCGGTGCCGTCCGGCATGGCGCGGGTGTCTGCGGCCAGGAAGGCGCTGCCCATGCCGGCGCGATCGAAGATCCGCGTGCGCAGCAGCTCGCCGAAGCCGCGGCCGGTGCGCGCCTCGAGGATGTCGGAGAGCAGCCGGAAGTTCTGGTTGACGTAGGAGTAGCGGCTGCCCGGCGCGAAGTGCAGCGACCGGGTGCCGGCGATGACCTTCTCCGCCTCGCGGTCGCCGAAGGGGGATTCGGCCGGCGCGCCGTGCAGCATCGCCACCGCCCAGTAGTCGCGCAGGCCCGACTGGTTGTGGCAGAGATGCAGCGCCCCCGGCGCCTGGCCCTCCAGAAGCGACAGCCGGGCGCGGACGTCACCATCCAGCACCGTCGGGTCCGGGAAGGCGTCCAGCACCAGGCCGCAGGTGAACTGCTTGGTGATCGAGCACATCCGGAACAGCGTCCGCGGCGTGAACGGGATGCGCCGCTCGGCATTGGCCCAGCCCCAGGCGTGGCGGGCGAGGATCTCGCCGTCCCGCAGCACGGCGGCGGCGCCGCCCGGCCCGGGGAAGCTGCGGGGAAGGGCGGCGAGGGCGCGGTCGAGGCGGGAGAGTGCAGTCGTCATGATGGCCGCCACCCTGGCGCCCCGGCCGGGATGTGTAAAGATGGCCGCCGCCGGAATTGCGGGTGACAGCGGCCTTCCTGCGATTTATCAGACATAAACCCTGCCCAAGAAGAACCCGATGCCGACGATCACCAACATCCAGGACCTGCGCGCGCTGGCGGCCCGGCGCATTCCGCGCGCGATCTTCGACTATGCCGACCGCGGCTCCTATGACGAGGTGACGCTGCGGGCGAACCGGGCGGACCTGGCCGCGATCGGCCTGCGCCAGCGGGTGATGATCGACGTCGACAAGCGCTCGGTCGCGACCAAGATCCTGGGCGAGGACGCCACGATGCCGCTGGCGATCGCGCCGACCGGCCTGACCGGCCTGTTCCACGGCGACGGCGAGATCCTCGGCGCCCGGGCGGCGCAGGCCTTCGGCATCCCGTTCTGCCTGTCGACCATGTCGATCTGCTCGATCGAGGATGTGCGCGGGGCTGTGCGGAAGCCGTTCTGGTTCCAGCTCTACGTCATGCGCGACCGCGGCTTCTCGCAGTCGCTGATCGAGCGCGCCAAGGCGGCGCAGTGCTCGGCCCTGGTGCTGACGCTCGACCTGCAGATCCAGGGCCAGCGCCACCGCGACCTGAAGAACGGCCTGGCCGTGCCGCCGCGGCTGACGCTGGCCAACGCGCTCGACATCGCCACCAAGCCGGCCTGGGCGATGAAGGTGCTGTTCGGCAAGCGCCGCAGCTTCGGCAATCTCGAAGGTCAGGTGAAGGGGGCGGACAACCTGAAGACCCTCTCGGAATGGACCGCCAGCCAGTTCGACGCCTCCTTGAGCTGGAAGGACGTCGAATGGGTGCGCAGCATCTGGCCCGGCAAGCTGATCCTGAAGGGCGTGCTGGACGAGGAGGATGCGAAGATCGCGGCCGCGACGGGCGCCGACGCGGTCGTGGTCTCCAACCATGGCGGCCGCCAGCTGGACGGCGCGCGGTCGTCGATCTCGGCCCTGCCGGGGATCGTCCAGGCGATCGGCGACAGGACCGAGGTGCTGTTCGACGGCGGCGTGCAGTCCGGCCAGGACATCCTCAAGGCCGTGGCGCTGGGCGCCCGCGGCTGCCTGATGGGCAAGGCCTTCCTCTACGGCCTGGCCGCGATGGGCGAGGCGGGCGTGACCAAGGCGCTGGAGATCATGCGCAAGGAGCTGGACATCAGCATGGCGCTGACCGGCACCGGCGACATCACCAAGGTCGACCGCAGCAGCCTGGTGATCCGGGGCTGAGGGCGTCGCGTAGGTTGGGTTCGCCGAGGGCGAACCCAACATCCTATCGGCCTGTGAGGCTCTGGATTGTTGGGTTCGCGGGCCCGCGAACCCAACCTACGAATCCGGCCGGTCAGTTCCCCCTCAGCTCCAGCTCCTTGTTGACCCGCAGGGCGGCCAGGGTGCAGACGGCGCCGGACAGGAGGTAGGCGCCGACCAGGGCCAGGCCGAACTGGCTGGCCAGCGCCAGCGCGACCAGTGGGGCGAAGCCGGCGCCCACCATCCAGGCCAGGTCCGAGGTCAGGGCCGAGGCGGTGTAGCGGTAGCTGTTCGGGAAGTTCGACGCCACCGCGCCGGCCGCCTGGCCGAAGGACAGGCCGAGCAGGCCGAAGCCGAGGATCACGAAGGCCGACCGCGCCGTCGGCCCGCCGCCGAGCAGCAGCGGGGTGACGAAGCTGAAGATCGCGATCAGCACGGCGCAGGCCGCCAGCAGGGTGCGCCGGCCGGTGCGGTCGGCGATCAGCCCCGAGGCGACGATCATCACCGTGCCGAAGATCGCGCCGACGAACTCCGTCATCAGGAAGTTGCCGGCGTTGTGGTCGGTGTAGAGCGTCACCCAGCTCAGCGGGAACACCGTGACCAGGTGGAACAGCGCGAAGGTGGCGAGCGGCACGAAGGCCCCGACCAGGATGTTGTGGCCCTGCTGCTTCACCGTCTCGGGCACGCTCAGCGCTTCCAGGTCCTTGCTCTCGTACAGCCGCTCGAACTGCTCGGTGACCACCAGGCGCAGCCGGGCGAACAGCGCCACCACGTTGATCGCGAAGGCGACGAAGAAGGGATAGCGCCAGCCCCAGTCGACGAAATCCGCGGCCGGCAGGTTGACCAGGAAGAAGGCGAACAGCGCGCTGGCCAGCATGAAGCCGAGCGGGGCGCCGAGCTGCGGCATCATCGCGTACCAGCCGCGGCGGTTCTGCGGCGCGTTCAGCGCCAGGAGCGAGGCCAGGCCGTCCCAGGCGCCGCCCAGCGCCAGGCCCTGGCCGATGCGGCACAGCGACAGGAGGACGATCGCCGCCGGGCCGATGTCGGCCGTGCCGGGCAGGAAGGCCATCGCCGCGGTCGAGCCGCCGAGCAGGAACATCGCCACGGTCAGCTTGACGCTGCGGCCGTGCCGCCGGTCGATCTCCATGAACAGGACCGACCCGAACGGGCGGGCGACGAAGGCCAGCGCGAAGATGGCGAAGGAATAGAGCATCGCGTCCAGCGGCGCCGCGTTCGGGAAGAAGAACCGCGGGAAGACGAGCACCGAGGCGATGGCGTAGACGAAGAAGTCGAAGAATTCCGCGGTCCGGCCGATCACGACGCCGACCGCGATCTCGCCGGGGGGGACACCTGCGCGGTGCCGTGGCGCGGCGGTCGGGGGCTGGGACCCGAAGTCTCGACTGACAGTGGCCATAAATGGGTTCCTCCTGGGTGGGCCGGGCCGAGATGCCGCTGTTTTTTCTTTTGAGTATGGCCCAGGATTCCGGTGCGTCAAATCGTACCAAGCGGACCGAAGCGGGGCCGGAACCGCCCGGAACCCCGCCGTCAACCCCCGTGCGACAATGTTGCACTGCAACCGTCGGGCATCTGGTAGGACAAACTGTCCACTGTCGATTCACGGTGCGGTCCGGTAAGGCAACGCCGCCCAATCGTTTTCTCTCTTCCAGGCAACGGCATGCCCATCAAAGCTTTAGGCCGCCTCGCTGCGCTTCCGCTCCTGATCCTTCTGGGCGGGTGCAACATGGTGGTCATGTCTCCCTCCGGCGATATTGCAGTGCAGCAGCGGGATCTGATCGTGGTCTCCACGATCCTGATGCTGCTGATCATCGTGCCGGTGATCGCGCTGACGCTGTTCTTTGCCTGGAAGTACCGGCAGTCGAACAAGGACGCCCCCTACGACCCGGACTGGCACCATTCGACTCAGCTCGAGGTGGTGATCTGGTCCGCCCCGCTGGTCATCATCATCGCGCTGGGCGCGCTGACCTGGATCAGCACCCACACGCTCGACCCCTACCGCCCGCTGGAACGGATCGACTCGGAGCGACCGGTGGCGGCCGACGTGAAGCCGCTGACCGTCGAGGTCGTGGCGCTCGACTGGAAGTGGCTGTTCCTCTACCCGGAGCAGGGCATCGCCACGGTGAACGAGCTGGCGGCGCCGGTCGACGTGCCGATCCGGTTCAAGATCACCTCGGCCACCGTGATGAACTCCTTCTTCGTGCCGGCGCTGGCGGGGCAGATCTACGCCATGGCCGGGATGGAGACCAAGCTGCACGCCGTGATCAACAAGCCCGGCGAGTATGAGGGCTTCTCCGCCAACTACAGCGGCGCCGGCTTCTCCGGCATGCGCTTCGCCTTCCACGGCCTGGCCGCCGGCGATTTCGACGCCTGGGTGCAGACCGTGAAGTCCGCAGGCGGCAATCTCGGCCGCGAGGAGTACCTGGCGCTGGAGCGCCCGAGCGAGCGCGAGCCGGTGCGCCACTACGGCACGGTCGCCCCGGACCTCTACGCCGCCATCCTCAACATGTGCGTCGACCGCTCGAAGATGTGCATGAACGAGATGATGAGCATCGACTCCCGCGGCGGCGGCGGCATGGCCGGGATCGACAACGTCATGGCGCTGAACCACGACAAGGACGTCCGGCGCGGCGCCGGGCCGGTCCGGACCTATGTCGCGGCGATCTGCACCACCGACGGCGACATGGCGGAGAGCCGGCCGCCGGAGGGGATCCTGTTCAGCCGTGCGACGGCCCCGAGCCGCGTCGAGTGATGCCTGCCGCCGGCCTCCGCGGCCGCGCGCAACCGACCCCTTTGCGGAGACCGTCGTCTCGAGCGGCGGCCTCCGGAACGACAGAGTAGCCCGATGTTCTCAAACCTAGATCTCCAGACGCTCGTCTTCGGCAGGCTGACGCTCGACTCGCTGCCGTTCCACGAGCCGATCCTGGTCGTCACCTTCATCGCGGTGGCGCTCGGCGGCATCGCGATGCTGGGCGCCGTCACCTATTTCCGCCTGTGGGGCTATCTCTGGCACGAGTGGTTCACCAGCATCGACCACAAGAAGATCGGGATCATGTACGTGATCCTGGCGCTGGTGATGCTGCTGCGCGGCTTCTCCGACGCGATCATGATGCGGGCGCAGCAGGCGATCGCCTTCGGCGCCAACGAGGGCTACCTGCCGCCGCACCATTACGACCAGATCTTCACCGCCCATGGCGTGATCATGATCTTCTTCATGGCCATGCCCTTCGTCACCGGGCTGATGAACTTCGTGGTGCCGCTGCAGATCGGCGCCCGCGACGTGGCCTTCCCGTTCCTGAACAATTTCAGCTTCTGGATGACCACCGCCGGCGCCGTGGTGGTGATGATCTCGCTGTTCATCGGCGAGTTCGCCAAGACCGGCTGGCTGGCCTATCCGCCGCTGTCGGGCATCGCCTACAGCCCGGATGTCGGCGTCGACTACTACATCTGGGGATTGCAGGTCGCCGGCATCGGAACGCTCTTATCCGGCGTCAACCTGGTGGCCACCATCGTCAAGATGCGGGCGCCGGGCATGCGGATGATGCAGATGCCGGTCTTCACCTGGACCGCGCTGTGCACCAACGTCCTGATCGTCGCCGCCTTCCCGGTGCTGACCGCCGTCCTCGCCCTGCTGTCGCTCGACCGCTACGTCGGCACGAACTTCTTCACCAACGACTTCGGCGGCAGCCCGATGATGTATGTGAACCTGATCTGGATCTGGGGGCATCCGGAGGTCTACATCCTCATCCTGCCGGCCTTCGGCATCTTCTCCGAGGTGGTGTCGACCTTCTGCGGCAAGCGCCTGTTCGGCTACACCTCGATGGTCTACGCCACGGTCGTCATCACCATCCTGTCCTACCTGGTGTGGCTGCATCACTTCTTCACGATGGGCTCGGGCGCCAGCGTGAACTCGTTCTTCGGCATCACCACGATGATCATCTCGATCCCGACGGGCGCGAAGATGTTCAACTGGCTGTTCACCATGTATCGCGGCCGCATCCGGTTCGAGGTGCCGATGCTGTGGACGATCGGCTTCATGGTGACCTTCGTCATCGGCGGCATGACCGGCGTGCTGCTGGCGGTGCCGCCGGCCGACTTCGTGCTGCACAACAGCCTGTTCCTGATCGCCCATTTCCACAACGTCATCATCGGCGGCGTGGTGTTCGGGCTGATGGCCGGCGTCACCTACTGGTTCCCGAAGGCCTTCGGCTTCAAGCTCGACCCGTTCTGGGGCAAGATGTCGTTCTGGTTCTGGCTGACCGGCTTCTTCTTCGCCTTCATGCCGCTCTACGTGCTGGGCCTGATGGGCGTGACCCGCCGGATGAACCATTTCGACGACCCGTCGCTGCAGATCTGGTTCGTCATCGCCGCCTTTGGCGCGGTGCTGATCGCGATCGGCATCGCGTCCTTCCTGATCCAGCTGGTGGTCAGCTTCGTGCGGCGCGAGCAGCTGCGCGACCTGACCGGCGACCCGTGGAACGGACGGACGCTGGAGTGGTCCACCTCGTCGCCGCCGCCGGACTACAACTTCGCCTTCACCCCGCTGGTGCACGACCACGATGCCTGGTGGGACATGAAGAAGCACGGCTATGTCCGGCCGCTCTCGGGCTACAAGTCGATCCACATGCCGAAGAACACCGGCACCGGCATCATCCTGGCCGGGATCGCCGTGGCCTTCTCCTTCGGCATGGTCTGGCACATCTGGTGGCTGGCCGCGCTGACCTTCTTCGCGATGCTGGCCGTGGCGATCGGGCACACCTTCAACTACAAGCGCGACTACCACATCCCGGCCGAGGTCGTGACCAAGGCCGAGGATGAGCGCAGCCGCGTGCTGGCCCGGGCGGGAGCCGCTTCCTGATGACTGCGATCGATCACACCGCGAACGGCGAAACCCGCTTCCACGTCGACCCCCGCTTTCATGTAGAGGAGGAGCACGAGCATTCGGGCGGCAGCACGATGCTCGGCTTCTGGATCTACCTGATGAGCGACTGCCTGATCTTCGCAGTCCTCTTCGCCTGCTACGGCGTGCTCGGGCGCAGCTATGCGGCCGGCCCGTCCGGAGCCGACCTGTTCGACCTGCCGCTGGTGGCGGTCAACACCTCGATGCTGCTGCTCTCCTCCATCACCTGCGGCTTCGCCATGCTGGAGATGGAGCGGAACCGGAAGGGCGCCACCCTGTTCTGGCTGGCGGTCACCGCCCTGTTCGGCGTCGCCTTCGTCGGCCTCGAGCTCTACGAGTTCGCCCATCTGATCCATGAGGGGGCGGGGCCGTGGCGCAGCGCCTTCCTGTCGTCCTTCTTCACCCTGGTGGGCACGCACGGGCTGCACGTCACCGTCGGCATCGTCTGGATGGTGACGATGATGGTCCAGGTCGCCCAGCACGGGCTGATCCCGGACAACAAGCGGCGGCTGATGTGCCTCAGCCTGTTCTGGCACTTCCTGGACGTCATCTGGATCGGCGTCTTCACCTTCGTCTATCTGATGGGGACCCTCCCGTGAGCGCGCCCTCCCACACCCACGCCCATCATGGCGCCCACCACGACGACCATCACCACGGCGACGCCAGCGGCCACGGCACGCTGAAGGGATACGTCACCGGCTTCGTCCTGGCGGTGATCCTGACGGTGATCCCGTTCTGGCTGGTCATGGGCGACGTGTTCGCCGATTCCCAGACCACGGCGCTGGTGATCATGGCGATCGCGGTCGTCCAGATCGTCGTGCACATGGTCTATTTCCTGCACATGAACACGAAGTCGGAGGGCGGCTGGACCATGCTGGCCCTGATCTTCACCGTGGTGCTGGTGGTGATCACGCTCGCCGGCTCGCTGTGGGTGATGTACCATCTCAACCACAACATGATGCCGGTCTCCGCCCACGACATGCGCAACATGCCGTGACGCAAGGCGAGGCACATCGGCCTCGCTCGACCGCCGCCCTGGTCCTGCTCGGGGTGGCGGCGCTCGCGGTGTTCCTCGGCCTGCTGGCGCTCGGCGTCTGGCAGGTCGAGCGGCGGGCCTGGAAGCTCGACCTGATCGCCCGGGTCGACCAGCGCGTCGCGGCGGCGCCCGTCGCCCCGCCGGGACCGGCCGACTGGCCCCGGGTCACCGCCGACCGGGACGAGTACCGCCATGTCCGCGTCTCCGGCCGCTTCCTCAACGACCGCGAGGCCCAGGTCGTCGCCTCGACGGCCAAGGGGGCCGGCTACTGGGTGCTGACCCCGCTGCAGGCGGCGGACGGGTCGGTCGTCCTGGTCAACCGGGGCTTCGTGCCGGCCGAGAACCGCGACCCAGCGACCCGGGCGGCAGGGCAGGTCGAAGGCCCCGTCACCGTCACCGGCCTGCTGCGCATCACCGAGCCGAAGGGCGGGTTCCTGCGCTCGAACGCGCCGGCGGAAGAGCGCTGGTATTCCCGCGACGTCGCCGCCATCGCCGAGGCCCGCGGGCTGACGGATGTCGCGCCCTATTTCATCGACGCCGACGCCGCGCCCAACCGGGGTGGCCTGCCGGTCGGCGGGCTGACGGTGATCTCCTTCCCGAACAGCCACCTGGTCTACGCCGTCACCTGGTTCGGCCTGGCGGCGCTGCTGGCCTTCGGCGTGGGATACGCCGCGCGGTCGGAGCGCCGTGTCCGGCGGGCGCAGGTCGAAGCCGGATGACAAGGCGCGGGCAGGGCAGGGGCCGCGCATGGCCGGTCCCCGCCTGCCGGCGCTTCCCCGTCCCCGGTGGCGTGGTCTAACGTCCGTCAGACCGTCCCGGATGCGACGGATGCGACGGAGGCCGAGCCGCAGGCTCGTCTCCGCCCCACGACCGAACGAGGTTCTGATGGCGCACGAACTGCAATTCTACATCGACGGCGCATGGGTCGACCCGATCACGCCGAAGACGCTCGACGTGATCGACCCCTCGACCGAGGAGGCCTTCGCCCAGATCTCGCTCGGCTCGGCCGCGGATGTCGACCGCGCGGTGGTGGCGGCGAAGCGGGCCTTCCCGGCCTTCGCCCGCACTAGCCGCGAGGAGCGCCTGGCCCTGCTGCGCCGGATCCTGGAGATCTACAAGCGCCGCGCCCCCGACATCGCGCTGGCCGTGTCGCGCGAGATGGGCGCGCCGCGGCAGTTCGCGCTCGATTCCCAGACCTGGGCCGGCGACGCGCATCTGACCCGGATCATCGAGGCGCTGGAGACCTTCCGGTTCGAGCGGCCCAAGGGCACGTCGATGGTGGTGAAGGAGCCGGTCGGCGTGGTCGGCATGATCACGCCCTGGAACTGGCCGCTGAACCAGATCACCTGCAAGGTCGGCCCGGCGCTGGCGGCCGGCTGCACCATGGTGCTGAAGCCGAGCGAGATCGCGCCGCTCGATGCCGTGATCTTCGCCGAGATCCTGCACGAGGCGGGGGTGCCGAAGGGCGTGTTCAACCTGGTGAACGGCGACGGGCCGACGGTCGGCGCCGCGATCTCCAGCCACCCCGATGTCGACATGGTGTCCTTCACCGGGTCGACCCGCGCCGGCATCCTGGTGGCCAAGGCCGCGGCCGACACGGTCAAGCGGGTGCATCAGGAGCTGGGCGGAAAGTCGGCCAACATCATCCTGCCGGACGCCGACCTGAAGCGGGCGGTGACCAAGGGCGTCGCCGGCTGCTTCGGCAACAGCGGCCAGTCCTGCAACGCCCCGACCCGGATGTTCGTGCCGCTCGAGCGCGAGGACGAGGCGATCGGCTACGCCCGCGCGGCGGCCGAGGGCTTCAAGGTCGGCCCCGCCGACGCGGCGGACACCCAGCTCGGCCCGGTGGTCAGCCAGCTGCAATACGACAAGATCCAGAAGCTGATCGAAGCCGGCATCGCCGAGGGGGCGGAGCTGGTGGCCGGCGGCCCCGGCCGGCCGGAAGGGCTGAACCGCGGCTATTTCGTCCGCCCGACCGTCTTCGCCCGGGTGACCCCGGACATGACGATCGCGCGCGAGGAGATCTTCGGCCCGGTGCTGTCGATCCTGACCTACGAGACCGAGGCGCAGGCGATCGAGCTGGCCAACGACACCCCCTACGGCCTCGCCGCCTATGTCCAGTCGGGCAGCCTGGAGCGGGCGCGCCAGGTGGCGTCGCAGCTGCGCGTCGGCAACGTCCACATCAACTATCCGGCCTGGGACACCGGAGCACCCTTCGGCGGCTACAAGCAGTCGGGCAACGGCCGGGAATACGCCGAGTTCGGCCTCGAGGAGTTC
This sequence comes from Inquilinus sp. NPDC058860, assembly GCF_042743185.1. Classification (NCBI taxonomy): domain Bacteria; kingdom Pseudomonadati; phylum Pseudomonadota; class Alphaproteobacteria; order Rhodospirillales; family Rhodospirillaceae; genus Inquilinus; species Inquilinus sp. NPDC058860. The sequence goes on from NZ_JBHYMS010000019.1 coordinate 82,179, forward strand.
CTCGAGATCAAGGGCGTGATCGGCTACGAAGCCGCCTGAGTCTTTGTCGGAGCCCTCCTGCGGGAGGGCTCCGGCCGCTCGGTCCTGGTTCGGGATGGACTCATCCCGCGGATGCGATAATTTTATATCAATTTTACCACAATAAAACGAAACCAAGTGGTAAGGATTCGCGCGTATCCTTCGTACAACCCATACGTGTCGCCGCATTGGCGGCACACCCGATGACAGCCGCCGATGGCGGGACGTCGGAACGGGGGGCCTGGAGGTCGACGTGTCCTTGACGCTTGCCCTGCGTTCTTTCTGCCATACCACCAGTCGCGCACGATCCGAAGCACGCCCGGACTCCCCGGCGCCGTTCAGCCCGATGCGGCTCGGCGACTGGCTGGCCCTGGCGGCGGAAGCCGGGGTCGCCGCCGTGCCGGCCGTGCGGCTGGGCGACATCGCCGCGCTCGACCTGGCCGCGCTGTCGGGGGACTCGGAGGATCCGGTCAGCGCCGACGGCCTCGCCGTCGTGGAGCGCCTGGCCGCGGCGCTGCAGGACGCCCCGGCGGCGAGCATCCTGCGCTGGGACATCGGCTGCCTGGAGATCACGCGCGCGGCGGTCCAGGCCGGCCGGCGGCCGGTCGGGACGGAACGGGGCTTCAGCGTGTTCCGCGGCCGGGTCCGACCCTGCTTCCGCGACGCGCGGCTGGCGCGGGAGGCGCTGCTGTGGCCGCAGCAGAGGGTCGCGGCATGGCTGCGTCCCTGGATCGAGCCGCGCAAGATCGCCGGCGATACGCGGCCCTGCCCGGAGACATGGCGGGTCTATCTCGGCGCGGGCGGGGTGGCGGCCGCCTCGCTGGTCCATCCGGAGGCATCGATGCCTGCCGAACGGCTCGGCGCGTCCGGCTGCGGCGCGGCGCTGGGCGCGGCGCGGCGCCTGTTCGGCCGCATGCGGCAGGACGGCCTGCTGCCGCGACCGCAAGGCGGCGAGATCCGGCCGGACGGCGTCCTGTGCACCCTGGATTTCCTGATCGACGAGGCCGGACAGCCGCTGCTGCTGGACGGTGGCCCGGCGCCGCTCCACGACCGGTCCCGGCCGTCCTGGCGCTGCTGCTTCCCGCCGGATGTGATGCTGGCCGGGCTCGCGGTCGGAGACGGCCGGGTCCTGCCTCTGCCGCCGCCGGACAACGGGATCGCCGTGGCCGCCTGACGGCGCCTCGGGGGCGTGCGGCGCCTCAGCCGCTCGCCCGGGTCCGCCGCTTCTCGTCGTGCCGGCGAAGCTTCGTGGTGCCGAGGCCCTGGGCCTTGGCATATACCGACTTCGACCGGGCGTAGCTCGGCGCCACCATCGGATAGTCCGCCGGCAGGTTCCACTTGGCCCGGTACTGCTCCGGCGTCATGCCGTAGGTGGCGCGCAGCCAGCGCTTCATCATCTTGAAGGGCCGCCCGTCCTCGAGGCAGATGATGTAGTCCGGCGTCACGGATTCCGAAACCGGCACGGCGGGGACCGGATGGTCCGGGGACGCCGCATGGGACTGGGCGGGCGCGGAATCGGGCGCCGCGCCAGGGCTGCCCTCGACGCCCTGGGCCTCGGGCTCATCCGAGGCCGCCGGGTCCCGCGGGGCGGAGGCGCCGCGGGCCTCGATCAGCGACAGATGCACGCTTCGGATGAGATCCGGCAGGCTCTCGCTGTCCACGGCATTGTGGGAAACATGGGCAACGATGATTTCCTTGGTGAACTTCAGGATCTCGTTCTCGCTCAGCGTCGACATCGCGCTTTCCCTCTAACCCCTGTGGCCCCATTCCCCCGTTGATCGGCCGCCGCGGCGACCGCTGCCGTCCAAGACTGCTCTCGCGACTGCAAAGGCTACAAGCCAAGAACAGCCGTAAGGTTCCATGGGATTCAGAAAAAAGTTTTCGGTCCTGTGACTCTTTCCCTTCGGTCCGCTTGCCTTCGGAATATGATCCCGACCGGGCATGATTGTTGCCAGAACCTGGATCGTTCCTTGCGTATGCTCGGGCGTCCAGGGCGATCTCATGCCGATCACCCGGCGCGCCACCGGATTCCAGCCGGCAATTCGGGCAAATTGGATTTTCATAAATTCTTATGATTCGTTCGCCGGCGATCCGGAGGGCCGCAGGACGCCAGAACTGGCGGGAGAGCCGTGCAGCATACGCCGTGCGAGTCCGGCCTTCCCTCGACCCGGCGTAACCAGATCTTAGGAATCCTGGATCTAAGATGGTGGTTGTCCTTCCTCCGCTCCGATCGGGTGCATGGTCACGACTCTCATTCCCATCCAGATCGGCCAGCTGCCCTCCGACGGCACCGGCGGCCAGCCGGGACGGCGGGAGGCCGAGACCCCCTTCGCGGCGCTGATCGGGCTCGGCGCCGAGCCTCCGCCGGCCGCCGAGGCGGCGTCCGAAGCGGAGCGCAGGGAACCGCCCGCCGCGGCCTGGGCCTTTCCTTGGCCGATCCCGACGAGTTCTCCCGTCGCCCTGCAACCGCTCGCAGCGGCCGCGGCCGCCGGGCAAGGCGGCGAGACCATCGCAGCGACGCAGGGGCCGCAGATGCCGCGGATGCTGGCCGAGGCGGCCGCGCCGGGACCGGATCCGATGGCGGTCCCGCTCCCCCAGGCCGGGATACCGGAAGAGGTGCTGCCCGCCGTCGCGGAGATCCGTTCGGCCGCGGGCGCGGTCCTCTCGACGCCGGCGAGCCCGGTGTCCGGGGGCGGGCCGTCCGTCCTGCCGCCGGCGATGGCGGCCGGATGGACCGTCGCCGCCGGGGAGGGGGCGGTCGATCGCGCCGCCCCGGTGCCGCCGCCGAGTGGCGGCCGGGAGTCGAAGCCGGGCCCGGCGGCGCCCGGCAGGGTCGAGCCGGCGGTCCTGCTCCGTCCCTCCGTCGCGATGCCTCGCCGCCTCGCGGCGGCAGCGGAGGAGGGGGCGATGCCGACATGGCCGGCGGAGCCGGCCGCATCCGGCCCGCGTCCCTCCGCCGCCGATCCGGCAGCGACGGCGCGGCCGGCCCAGACGCCCGAGGCCCGTCCGGCGCCGCCGGCCGTCCAGATCGCGCTGTCGGTCGCCAGGGCCGGGCATGGCGCGCCGGCGCGGCTGGTGGTGGAGCTGACGCCGCGGGAGCTGGGCCGGGTCGAGATCATGCTCGATTCCGAGCGGCGCGGCGGCCGCGCCCGGATCACCGCCGACCGGCGCGAGACGCTGGACCTGCTGGTGACCGAGGCCCGGGTGCTGGAGAAGGCGCTGGCCGATGCCGGCATCGACCTCGGCCGGCGCGGCATCGAATTCGCCCTGCGCGGCGACGGCGGGCGCGACCGCGAGCCGCCGTCGCCGCAAGCCCCTGCCGGGCCGATGGAGGAGCCGGCCGCCGGCCCCCGGCCCGAGACCGCGTCCTCCACACCCGCGCCCGGCATCGCGCTCACGCCGCGAGGCCTCGACATCCTGGTGTGAGCGCCCGCCGCACCGCATTCCGAAGGACCAGCACGATGGCGGTCGATCCCGTCAGCAGCACGCCGCAGACCACCACGGACTACCAGACCTTCCTCAAGCTGCTGACGGCGCAGCTGAGGAACCAGGACCCGCTGGCGCCGATGGACTCGACCCAGTTCGTCACCCAGCTCGCCACCTTCAGCCAGGTCGAGCAGCTGGTCAGCGCCAACAAGGGGCTGACGCAGCTGGTCGACGCCACCGGCGCCAACACCAACCGGCTGGACCTGGCCTATCTCGGCCGCAGCGTCGAGGCGCAGACCGACCGCTTCGCCTTCGACGGCAGCAAGGCCGCCCTGGCCTATGCGGTGGGCAAGGACGCCAAGACGGTCGAGATCCAGATCAAGTCGGAGGACGGCACGGTGGTTCGGCACATCGCGGGCGAGACCGCCGAGGGCCGGCACGAGATCGACTGGGACGGCACGCTGGACGACGGCACCAGGGCGCCGGCCGGCACCTATCTGGTCGGGGCGGTGGCCAAGAGCGAGGCGGGCGATGCGGTCGATGCCGCGGTGGTGGTCACCGACACGGTGACGGAGGTGATCTTCTCGCCCGACACCGGCAGCGCCGTCCTGGTGCTGAAGGGCGGCGGCCAGGTGCGCTCGGCCGATGTGCTGAAGGTGTCGGGCTGAGGACCGGTCAGCGGTCGAAATCGACCGCCGTGGTGTTGCCGCCGCTGACCACCACGCCGACCCGCTCGCCCGGGGCGGGGCGGTAGCGGCCGGACAGGAGGGCCGCGAAGGCGGCGGCCCCGCCGGGCTCGGCGACGATGCGCAGCCCCTGCCACAGGGCGCGCTGCGATTCGCGGATCGCCTCGTCCGCGACCAGCACGGCGGCCGTCCCATGCTGCCGCAGCACCGGGAACACCCGCTCGCCGATCCGCTTCGGCGCCAGGCTGTCGGCGGCGATGCCGCCGGTCTCGGCATCGACCGGCCGGCCGGCTGCGAAGGCCCGGTGCAGCGTGGGCGCGGCCTCGGGCTCGACCCCGACCACCTTGACCCGGCCGGCATACCAGGCGGCGATGCCGCCGATCAGCCCGCCGCCGCCGACCCCGACCAGCACCGTGTCGAGATCCGGCGCCTGGCTTTCCAGCTCCAGCGCCAGCGTGCCCTGGCCCAGCATGGTCTCGGCCTGGTCGAAGGCGTGGACTGACAGCGCGCCGGTGGCCGCGACCCAGGCGTCGCAGGCGGCCAGCGCATCGGCATAGCGGTCGCCGCCGACCACCAGATCGGCGCCGGTGCGGCGGATCCGCTCGATCTTGGCGGGGGAGGAGATGCTGGGCACGAAGATCCGCGCCGGCAGGCCCAGCGACGCCGCGGCATGGGCCACCGCCGCGCCGTGGTTGCCGCCCGACGCCGCGGCGACGCCGGCGGCGGGCACGTCGCGGGTCAGCAGGTTGGCGAAGGCGCCGCGGGTCTTGAACGACCCGGCATGCTGCAGCAGCTCCAGCTTCACGGTGATCGCGCCGGCATCGATGCCGAAATCGCGCCCCGCCGCCTCGACCACCGGCGTCCGGCGGATATGCGGCCGGATCACCTTCTCGATCCGCGCGATGCCGTCCCGGTCCACCCGCAGCTCGGCCATCTCGTCTCTCCTGGTTTCGGAACTTAGCCATATTGCTAATTGCCGGAACCGGAGAAGGCAAGAGCGGGTCGGCCGGATCGCGGCGTCAGGGGGCCAGCGAGTGGACGAAATCGCTGATGCCGCTCAGCGTGATCTGGGTGCCGACGCACAGCAGCAGGAAGGCCATCAGCCGGGACAGGACGCGCACCTGGGATTGGCCGAGGAGGGCGACCAGCCGGTCCGCCGAGGCGTAGGCGGCCCAGACGCTGATGGCGATCGCCAGCGCCGCGGCCGAGGCGCCGAGCACGAAGGGCAGGAAGTTCGGCTGCCCGACCGGCAGGTTCGAGCCGATGGCGATGGCGACGGAGATGGTGCCGGGGCCGGTGGTGAAGGGCATGGTCAGCGGATAGAAGGCGACCGCGTCGATGCCCTCGGCCTCGGACGCCTGCTCCTGCTTGCGCTCCTCCTGCTGCTCCGGCGACTGCAGCAGCCGCCAGGCGCTGGCGGCGACGATCAGCCCGCCGGCGATGCGCAGCGCGGACAGGCTGATGCCGAAGAAGCTGAGGACATAGGCGCCGCCCCACAGCGCCCCCAGCATCACCAGGGCGGAATAGACGCCGATGGTCCGCGCCAGCCGCAGGCGCTCGCCATGCGACCGGTCGGCGGTGATCTGGCTGAAGATCAGGGCGGCGCCGATCGGGTTCACGATCGAGAACAGGGCCGAGAGGGTGAGCAGAAAGGTCTGGATCGAACCGCTCATCCGCGACTCCGGCTGTTGGCGACAGCCTGACCGATCTGCCCGGCGGGCTGCAACTGTCCGATCGGCAGGGTGTGTTTCCGGCCAAACCAATCCAAAACTGTCATGCCCGGGCTTGACCCGGGCATCCAGGGAATGTCGAGGCCGCTCTGGGTGGCCCCTGGATTGCCGGGTCAAGCCCAGCAATGACAATTGAGAGATGCCCTTATTGGGAGCGTCCGGCCTCAGGTGTCTCCTATCCCGCCGGGGCGGGCAGGCGGCGCTGGACCTCGAGCACGGCCCGCGCCACCAGCGGCGCGCCGAGGTTGCGGTTGACCAGCAGGCGCAGCTCGGACCCGGCCCGGTCCGGCCGCAGCTCCACGCCGTCGAACCAGCCGGGCGAGAGGGCCAGGATCGCTTCCACCGCCGCGTCCCTGACATGCGGCAGATGCTCCGCGACGGCGTCGGCCCCGGCCCGGTCCGCCGGCTCCAGCGCCAGCCGCACCATCAGGTAGCCGCGCCGGCCGTCGGCGCCGGCCGGCTCCGGCACGATGAACGGGCCCGCCTCGATCCTGCCCGACAGGCCGGCCGGCTCCGCCGCCGGACCGCCGAACGGGCCGGCGGCGTGCCACCACCAGCCGGCCGCCACCCCGGCCAGGAAGGCGCCGGCCACGGCGAAGCCCTTCGCCTGGCGCCGGAATCCCCGGCCCGCCATCAGAACGGCATCACCAGGTCGTAGATCTCCTGGCCGTAGCGCGGCCGCGTCACGTCGGTCAGGGTGCCGCGCCCGCCATAGGAGATCCGCGCCTCGGCGACATGCTCGTAGCCGATGGTGTTGGTCGCGGTGATGTCCTGCGGCCGGATCACCCCGGCGATCCGCAGCTCGCGCAGCTCGGAGTTCACCCGGATCTCCTGCCGGCCGACGATCGCCAGCGTGCCGTTCGGCAGCACGTCGGTCACGATCGCCGCCAGCTTCAGGCTGATCTGCTCGTTGCGGTTCACCTGGCCGGTGCCGGTGGTGCGCGAATCGGTGCTGACCCCGACCAGCTTGTCGGCCTGCACGCCGCTGCCGAAGATGTCGTCGAACAGCGTCTCCAGCCCGAAGAAGTGGGAGAAGCCAGCCGCCTCGGTGGCCTGGTGCTGGCGCTGGGTGTCGTTGCGCAGCTTGGCCTGGTCGCGGATGTCGATCAGCACGGTCAGGATGTCGCCGACGCGCGCGGCACGCTGGTCGCCGAAGAAGCTGGTCGCGCCGGTCCGCCAGATCGCGTTGGGCGGCTGCTGCACCGTGACCGGCGTCGGCATGGGCAGTGACACCAGCCGCGCCTCCGGCATGTTCGACCGGTCGCCGATGCCGCTCATCTCCGGGTCCTGGCCGATCTCCCCCAGCCGGGCGCAGCCGGCGAGCAGCAGGAGGAGGGCTGCGGGGCGGAGCCTCATGGCGCGACGCTGACCCGGCCGTCGGCGTCGGCGACGGCGTCGATCGCCGTGCCGCCGCCCGACAGCGCCACCCGGACCGGGGCGCCGGCCGCCGCATCGCCCAGCGCCTTGCCGCGCGCGGTGATGGCGAGGCCGCCGCTGCGATAGGAGATCGTCACCTCCTGGTTTCGCCGGATCACCAGCGGGTCGCCCAGCGATGCCGCCGGGATCGCCCGGCCCGGGGGCAGGGCCCGGCGCACCTCCTTGCCGACCGCGAGGTCGGGGTCGGTCAGCACCCCGTCCAGCCGGGCCGAGGGCACGCGCAGGGTGGTCAGGTCGTCCGCCGCGATGGTCTCGCCGGCCGTGATGCGCCGGGCCGGCACCGGGATCTCCTCCTCCAGCCGGGCCACGCCCTGCACCCGGGCCAGCCGCTTGCCGAAGGCCAGCACCGCGTCGAAGCCGCCGGAGCGCGGGTCCCACAGGATGGTCTCGACCGAATCGGCCTCGACCGGCGCCGCGGTGGAGAAGCGCACCGTCATCTCGCCCAGGCCGCCGGCCTCGTCCGGCCAGCGAGCGACCACGGCCTGGGCGATCAGCGCCCGCGGATCCGCGGCGAAGACCGAGGAAGAGAGGAGGGCGAGGGCCGCCAGCAGGGGAGGGAGGAGACGCCGGGTCATCGCATGTTGGTCGCGGTCTGCGACATCTGGTCGGCGGCCTGGACGACCTTGGAGTTCATCTCATAGGCGCGCTGGGCGGTGATCAGCGCCGTCATCTCGTCGACGACATTGACGTTCGAGGCCTCGACATAGCCCTGCCGCAGCGTGGCGAAGCCGTCGGTGCCCGGCACGCCGGTCTGCGGCTGGCCGGAGGCCGGCGTCTCGCGAAACAGATTGTCGCCCAAGGCCTCCAGCCCGGCCTCGTTGACGAAGTTGGCGAGCTCGAGTTGCCCCAGCAGCTGCGGGTCGGTCTGGCCGTCGATATAGGCCATGACCTCGCCCGACCGGTTGATGACGATGTCGCGGGCATTGTCCGGGATGACGATGCCCGGCGAGATCTCGTAGCCGTCGACCGTGACGACCTGGCCCTCGGCCGATTTCTGCAGGTTGCCGGCGCGGGTATAGGCCTCGGTGCCGTCCGGCAGGGTCACCACCAGGTAGCCGCGGCCTTCCAGCGCCACGTCCAGCTTGTTGTTGGTCAGGGTCAGCGTGCCCTGGGTGTTGATCCGGGTCACCGCCGCCGGCTTGACGCCGAGGCCCAGCTCCACCCCCGCCGGCACGATGGTGCCGGCATCCGACGACATCGATCCCTGGCGCCGCTGGCTCTGGTAGATCAGGTCCTGGAACTCCGCCCGGGCCCGCTTGAAGCCGGTGGTGCTCATATTGGCGATGTTGTTGGCGATCACCTCGACATTCAGCTGCTGCGCCGCCATGCCGGTCGCCGCGATTCCCAGGACCTTCATCTCGTTCCCCCTCCCTGTATCCGGCGTCAGGCCACGCGGCCGAGGCGCGAGACGGCGTTTCGGATCAGCCCGTCGGCCGTGGTGTCGATGCGGTCGGCCCGCTCATAGGCCCGGGTCGCGTCCATCATCCGGGTCATCTCCAGGATCGCGTTGACGTTCGAGTCCTCGACCATGCCCTGCTCGACCTTCGCGGCCGGGTTCGGCACCGGCGCCGCACCGTCCTCGGCGGTGAACAGCAGGCCCTCGCCCTTGCCGAGCACCCGCGGGTCGTCGAAGGACCAGACGCCGAGCCGGGCGATCTGCTGCCCGTCGGCGGTGATCGACCCGTCGCCGGCGACCTGGATCCATTGCGCGTCGTCGGGGACGGTGACGGCCTGGCCGCCGTCGTCGGCGATCGGGTGGCCCGACAGCGTCACCAGCCGCCCCTCCGGGTCGCGCGCCAGCCGGCCGTCGCGGGTGTAGGCGGGGCCGTCCGGCGTGTTGACGCGGAAGAAGCCGTCGCCGGAGATGGCGACGTCCAGCGGGTTGTCGGTGCGCCGCAGCCCGCCTTCCGAGAAGTCGGTGTAGGTGTTGCGGTCCAGCACGAAGGCGACCCGGCCCTCCTCGCCGCGGCGGGTCTGGGCCAGGGCGGTGTCGAACAGCATCCGGTCGGCCTTGAACCCGACGGTGCTCATATTCGCCAGGTTGTTGCCCACCACATCGAGCTGCCGGCGCAGCGCGACTTCGGACGACAATCCGACATAGGTGACGTTTTCCATGGCCCCGCGATCGCGAATTCGGTTGACTGAGTCCTGACGAATTCTTGAAACATGTTCAAGACATCGTTTAAGTGCTTTTTGAATCCTATGCGGCGATCCTTAAGAATTGGTTTCGCTGCGGCATTGATCGGGGGTTGCGGCGTGCGAGGGAAGTTGGCCATCGCCCTGGGGGCGCCGATCGCGCTGGCGATCCTGCCGGCCGTCGCCGCTGCGCCGGTGCGGGTCAGCTTCGGCGACCATGCCGAGTTCTCGCGCGTCGCCGTGCGGCCGAACGGGGCGGCGGTGGCGGCGGAGCACGACCGCGCCCATTGCGCGATCGTGCTGCAGGGGGCGGATATCGCCTGGCAGGGCGACCTTGCCGCGTCCCGGCTGCCGTCGCGACGGCTGGCCGGAGCCGCGGTCGATGCGGCGGGCCGGCTGGTCCTGTCGGTCTCCTGCACCGCCGAGGTGAAGACCCGGCAGGAGGGCGGGCTGCTGCTGCTCGACATCGCCGCGGGGCCGGGTGGCGTCTTCCCGATCCCGCCGCTGCCGGTGCGGCGCCCCGGCAGCGAGGCCCCGGCGGTTGCCGAGGCGCCGCCGGCCACAAGCCCTCCAGCGCCGGCCGCCGCGCCCGGTGACGATGCGGCGCGGATCCAGGCGGCGGTGCAGCAGGCCGTCGCCGCGGTCGATGGAGAGCAGCCGGTCCCGGCATCCGCTCCGGCCGAAGCATCGACTCCGCAGGTCCAGGCCGCCGCGGTGGCGCCGACGCCGGCCTTTCCCTCGGAGGCGCCCGTAGCACTCCCGCCGCCCGTCGAGCCGCCGCCCGGCCTGGCGGGCGTCCCGGCCCTGGAGCCTGCGGCCTGGCGCGGCCCGGGCTATGCCGAGGCGCGCCAGGCCCTGCTGCAGGGCGAGGCGGGCGAAGGGGCGCTGATCGACGCCGCCCGCTTCCATCTCGCCTGGGGCGAATGGGCGGCGGCGCGGGAGGCGGCGTCCGCCGCGGCGGCCCTGGACGGCCCGCGCCGCGGCGAGGCGCTGCTGCTGGACATGGCGGCCGCCCTGGCCGGCGGGCTGCCGCCGCCGGATCCGTCGATCCTCGCCGCCGGCCCGAAGGACCATCCCGACTGGGCGCCCCTGGCCGCCCTGTCCTGGCTGGCCCGCGGCGAGCCGGCGGTCGATCGCGACGACATCGCCCGCGGCCTCGACCGCATCCGGGCCTATGGGCCGGACCTGGAAGCGGCGCTGCTGCCGCGCCTGGCCGAGGCCGCGATCCGCGGCCTGGACGGCGACCTCGCCCGCGCCGCGCTGGACCGGCTGCAGCCGATGGCGAGCCGGATCGATGCGGCGGCGCCGCCCTATCTGCGCGGCCTGCTGGCGCTGGCCGGCCGGCAGCCGGCGGAGGAGGATTTCGCCGCCGCCGCGCGCCTGCCCGGCCCCTGGGCGGCCCGGGCAAGGCTGCAACGGGTCGAGGACGGGCTGCGCACCGGCGGGATGGCGCCGGACGACGCGGCCGCCGCCCTGGACGGGCTCGCCGCCGACTGGCGCGGCGACGAGATCGAGGAGCGGGTGCAGCGCCTGCGCCTGGACCTCGCCGGCCGCCGCCGCGACCCGGGGCAGGAGCTGTCGGCCCTGTCGCGGCTGGCGGCGCTGGCCGGGGACCCTTGGCGCCGCCGCTTCGAGGCCGCCCTCGACGCCGCCTATGACCGGGCCGAACGGCGGGACCTTCCGGTGGCCGCGCTGGTCGCGATCCACACCCGCTTCGCCCCGGAAGGCGACCCGGCGGCGCTCGGCACCCGGACCTTGCGCTATGCCCGGGTGCTGCAGGGGGCGGGGCTGGGCCTCGCGGCGCAGGATGCGCTCCGCGCGGCCGTTGCCCTGGGCGCGCCGGACGCGCCGGCGGCGCTGGCCGCGTCCTGGCTCGACCGCGGCGACGCGCAGCGGGCGCTGCAGGTCCTGGAGGGCGCCGCCGGTGACGCGGTGCCGGCGCTGCGCGCCCGCGCCCTGGCCGCGATGGACGACCGTGCCGCGGCGCTGAAGGCGATCGCGGGACGGCAGGACCCGGAGTCCGGGCGCATCCGCGCCGGCCTCCTCTTCACCGCCGGCGACTGGGCCGGCACCCGGGCGGCCTTCGCCGCGGTCGATGCCGTGGGCAGCGTCCTGCCGCCGGCCGAGCGGATGCGCTGGGCCGCCGCCTCGCTGCGCGCGGGCGATGCCGCGACGGCGCGGGCGCAGGGCGATCGGCTCGGCGGCCCCGCGGCCCGGCTGCTCGCGGGAGCCCGGTCCGATCCGGTCTCGATCAGGGCCGACCGCAAGGCCGGCCTGGCGGCGCTGCAGGAGGCCGGGCGGGTGCTGGCGACCTTCGACGATGTGTTCGGCCCCGACAGGGCGGGAGCGGCCGATGCCGGCAGCTGACCGGCGCGGGAACAGGAAAGGCGGTACCGGATGAATGCGATCGTGGGGCTCGTCGTCGTCGTCGTCTGCGTCGTCGGCGGCTATGCCGCGATGGGCGGCAACCTCTTGGTGCTGTGGCAGCCCTGGGAACTGGTGATCGTCGTCGGCGGCACCATCGGCGCCTATGTCATCGCCAACCCCGGCACCGTGCTGGCCGACACCGGCCGTGCCCTGGGCTCGCTGTTCCGCGGCCGGCCCTATTCGAAGTCCGACTATCTGGACCTGCTGGCCATGGTCTACACCGTGCTGCGCACCGGCCGGGCCAAGGGCTTCAACGAGCTGGAGAAGGATTTCGACGCGCCGGCCGACAGCGGCTTCTTCCAGCGCTATCCGACCGTCCACCGCAACCGCCGGGCGCTGCAGTTCGCCTGCGACTACCTCCGCCTGATCCAGCTGGGCACCCGCAACCCGCACGAGCTCGAATCCCTGATGGACGAGGAGATCGAGACGCTGTCGCGCGAGCTGTCCAGGACGCCGCGGGCGCTGCAGGCGGCGTCGGATTCGCTGCCGGCGCTCGGCATCGTCGCGGCGATCATGGGCATGGTGAAGGCGATGGGGGCCATCAACTCCTCGCCCGAGGTGCTGGGCCACATGGTCGGCGGCGCCCTGGTCGGCACCTTCTCCGGCATCCTGCTGGCCTATTGCCTGGTCGGGCCGCTGGCCAGCTATATCGCCGCCCAGCGCGAGGCGGAGGTGAACTACTTCATCTGCATCCGCTCGGCGCTGCTGGCCTATCTGCACGGCTACCAGCCGCAGATCTGCGTCGAATATGCCCGCAAGGTGCTGACCTCCGACATCCGGCCGAGCTTCTTCGAGGTCGAGGACGCGACCCGCAGCCCCGTGCGCGAGGCGGCCTGACCATGGCGACCGGGCCGAGGGCGAAGCAGCCGCAGATCGTGATCAAGCGCCGCCGCGGGCGCGGGCATGACGACCACGCGGGCCACGGCGCCTGGAAGATCGCCTTCGCCGATTTCATGACGGCGATGATGGCCTTCTTCCTGCTGATGTGGCTCTTGAACGTCACCACCGAGCAGCAGCGCGACGCCATCGCGCTCTACTTCAACCCGATGGCCAGCCGGTCCTCCGGCGCCGGCGGCGAGGGCGTGCTGGACGGCGCCGACGGCGTGTTCCAGTCGAGCCGGGAGGGACCTGAGAGCGACGTCTTCTCCGGCCAGGCGCAGGCCGGCCGTCCCGGCGACGACGGGGCCGAGGCGGGGACCGTGCTTCAGGCCGATCCGGCCGCGCTGGTGCCGCTCGGCTCGAAGCCGGGCCAGGCGCAGGGCGATCTGTCGCCCTGGCGCGACGCCGGACCGTGGCTGGCGGCCGGCAGCGCCGAGATCACGCCGACGGTCGAGGGGGCGCGCTTCGCCGCCGTGCAGCAGCGCATCCAGGCGGAGGTCGCGGCCGATCTCGACGTCGGCGCGCTGCGCGACAACGTCCGGATCGAGACGGGGCCCGAAGGCATGCGGATCGAGCTGACCGACCGCGGCCAGGCGCCGATGTTCGAGGTCGGCTCCGGCCGCATCAGCGCCCAGGGGCTGCGGCTGATCCAGCTGGTCGGCCAGGCGGTCGCCGGGCTGCCGAATCCGGTCGCCGTCAGCGGCCACACCGACGGCCGGCCCTATGCCGGCCGGTCCGGCTACGGCAATTGGGAACTGTCGGCCGACCGGGCCAACGCCGCCCGGCGCGGGCTGGTGGCGGCCGGGGTGGACGAGGCGCGCTTTGCCCGGGTCGAGGGCTTGGCCGACCGGGTGCATCTGCTGCCAGAGGATCCGGCCGACCCGCGCAACCGCCGGATCAGCATCACGATCCTGCGCGTCGCCAAGGATTCCGGAAAGCAGTCCTTAAGCAACCGCCGCTAGACTGGGTGCAAGGATTCGCGACGGTCAGCCGAGGAGCGGGGAATGAGCATTCAAAGCGCCATGCAGGCCGGGGTCATGGGCCTGTTCTCGCAAAGCGCCCGGATGTCGTCGATCTCCGACAACATCGCCAACAGCGGCACCGTCGGCTACAAGCGCGCGAGCGTCGATTTCTCGACCCTGGTGACGCCCTCGGCCGGCGGCTCCTACGCCGCCGGCGGCGTCTCGGCCAATGCCCGGCTGCAGATCAGCAAGCAGGGCATCATCAACCCCGGCTCCAGCACCACCGACCTCGCCATCTCCGGCCGCGGCTTCTTCCTGGTGACCAACTCGGTGACGGGCGGGGCGACGGCGAAGACGGCGCTGACCCGCGCCGGGTCCTTCCTGCCGGACGAGAACGGCAACCTGCGCAACACCGCCGGCTACTACCTCTTGGGCTGGCCGGCCAAGGCCGACGGCACGATCGGCCCGGTCGACCAGGACGGCACCGGGTCGCTGCAGGTGGTCAACGTCAACACCATGACCGCTGCCGGCCAGCCGACCACGACCATGGGGTTCAGCGGCAACCTGCCGGCCGACCAGACCGGGCCGGACGCCCCGACCGTGCCGTTCAAGACCTCGGCCGAGTTCTTCTCGCCGCTCGGCGCCTCCGACCGGCTGTTCCTGGAGTGGCAGCCCTCGACCACCAGGAACCAGTGGACGCTGACGGTGGCCGACGCCTCCGGCAACAAATTCGGCAGCGTCGACGTCACCTTCAACGACAGCGGCCCCAATGCCGGCCAGCCGGCGAGCTGGAGCAACGCCACCGCCGGCGGCTTCGGCGGCTTCAGCTTCGACACCGCCACCGGCCAGGCGGTGCTGAGCGTGCCGAACGGCAGCACGCCGCAGCAGGTCACCCTGTCGCTCGGCGCGCCGAACACCGCCGGCGGGGTGGTGCAGTTCGCCGGCACCTACAACCCGAAGATCAGCAAGGACGGCGCCGCGGTCGGCCGCCTCTCCCGGGTCGAGGCCGACGAATCCGGCAAGCTGATCGGCATCTTCGACAACGGCGCGCGCCGCACCCTGTACCAGATCCCGATCGCCGACGTGGCCAATCCGGACGGGCTGAACCCCGAGGACGGCAACGTCTACACCATCAGCCGCGAATCCGGCGCGATGCGGCTGTGGGGCGCCGGCACCGGCCCGGTCGGCAGCGTCGCGGGCGGCAGCCTCGAAAGCTCGAATGTCGATCTGGCCGAGGAGCTGACCCAGCTGATCCAGACCCAGCGGGCCTACAGCTCGAACGCCAAGATCGTGCAGACCGCGGACGAGATGCTGAACGAAACCACCCAGCTCAAGCGCTAAGAGACGGTCTGGAAATGCTGCTGATGCGGCCGTCTGATGGCGGTTTCTGCGCTTCCGGTGCTCACGGACGTGGATGTCCGCTGCGCTCCGGTTCTCGAAACCACCACCAGCCGACTCACATCAGCGCATTTCCAACCGTCTCTGACCGGCCTGACCCGGCGGAGACAAGGGCATGAGCCTCTCGCTCGCGATCAGCAGCGCCCTGGCCGGCCTGCGCGGCAGCCAGGCGCAGACCTCGATCATCTCGCGCAACATCGAGAACGCGGCCGTCCCCGGCTATGTCCGACAGGACATCCAGCTGACCACCCGGGTGGTGGCCGGGGTCAATCTCGGCCTCGACGTCAGCGTCCGGCGCAATGTCGACGAGCGGCTGCTCCGCGACGTTCGCAGCACACAGTCCGAGACCGGCAGCCTGTCGGCGCAGAAGGAGCTGCTGACCCGCTACACCGACACGATCGGCCAGCCGCAGGACGAGCGGTCGGTCGCCTCGCTGCTGTCCAGGCTGAAGACGGCCTTCCAGAGCCTGGTCGACCGTCCGGGCGACCAGAACTTCCAGCGCGCCGTCGTCGATGCGGCGGCCAACACCGCCGCCTCGATCCGGACCATGTACGCCGCGGCCCAGCAGGCGCGGACCGATGCGGATCGCAGCATCCAGGACAAGGTCGCCGGCATCAACCAGGGCCTGCAGCGAATCGCCGAGCTGAACCGGACGATCCGCGGCCTGGATCCGAACGGCGCCGATGTCGGGGCGCTGCAGGACGAGCGCGACCGGCTGGCCGACGGCCTGTCGCAGGAGCTCGGCGTGTCCACCTATCTGCGCGACGGCGACATGGTGGTGATGACCAAGGGCGGCGCCACCCTGGTCGACGCCTCCGCCAATCTCCTGACCGCGTCGCCCTTCGGCAGGGTGTCGACCGCTGACGGCGTCGACCTGACGCCGGGGGGCGGCAATCCGAACGGGCTGCAGGACGGCGCGCTGGCCGGCCTGCTGAAGATCCGCGACGAGACCATGCCCGGGTTCCAGGCCCAGCTCGACCAGCTGGCAGCGGGGCTGGTGTCGCTGTTCCAGGACAAGGATTCGACCGTCGGCGCGCCGCCGAACGACACCGGCCTGTTCACCGACGGCGGCAAGGCGCTCGACCCGGCGGCCACCGCCGGGCTGGCCGGCCGGATCGCGGTCAACGACCTGGTGCGGCCGGAGGCGGGCGGGGCGCTGTGGCGCGTCGCCGGCGGCATGCATGCGGCGGAACCGCCGGCCAGCGGCGATTCCCGGCAGGTGCAGGCCTTCCTCGACGGCTTCGGCGAGCAGCGCGGCTTCGACAGCGGCGTCGGCCTGGCCGCCTCGGCCACGATCGAGGGCTACGCCACCGGCCTGGTGACGGCGCAGCAAGGGGCGCGGACCAGCGTCTCCTCCTCGCTCGACGCCAGGTCGGTGACGCTGGAGAGCCTGAAATCGGCCCGGCTCGGCCGCGACGGCGTCAACATCGACGACGAGCTGCAGAAGATGACGCTGGTGCAGCAGAGCTACGCGGCCTCGGCCCAGTTGCTCTCGTCGGTGTCGCAGATGATGGACACGCTGCTGAAGATCTAGCGGACCAGAACCATCCGTTCGGTTTCCCTCATTGTCATTGCCGGGCTTGACCCGGCAATCCAGGGGCCACCGAGAGCGGCTCTTGAAAGCCCCTGGATCCTCGGGTCAAGCCCGAGGATGACAGAAGCGGGGCGGGGGCACTGAAACGGACCAGGGCAGGAGGACAGCATGACGATCCCGGTTTCCAGCCTCGGCCTGTCGCTGCAGATGCGCGCCCTGGTGCGCAACTCGCAGGCCCAGGTCGCCGCCCTGGCCAACGAGGTCGGCACCGGCACCCACAACGACGTGGCGGCGGCGCTGGGCGGCCGCATGGCCGAGGCGGTGTCGCTGCGCGGCAGCACCGACCAGATCGAGGCCTACCAGGCCTCGATCGCCGCGATGCAGACCCGCACCAAGGCGATGGCGGAGTCCCTGAAGACGGTCGACGCGGCGGCGAACAAGCTGCTGGGCGAGCTGGCCGCCGCCTCGGAGGGCGGCTCCTCCACCGTCGGCACCCTGCCGCAGAGCGCCCTGTCGGCCCTGACCAGCATCGTCGGCGCCCTCAACGTCTCGCTCGAAGGGCAGTCCCTGTTCGCCGGCGTCGACACCGGCCAGCCGGCGCTGCAGGACCCGACGAAGCCCGCACCCGGCAGGACGCAGTCGCCGATCGACGTCATGAAGGGGCTGATCGCCGCCAACCCACCGACCGACCCGGCCGGGGTGCAGGCCCTGGCCGCGGCCATCGGCAAGGCCTTCGCCTCCGATCCTTCGGTCCCGGCGGACCAGCGCTTCGAGGGCGGCTTCTATCGCGGCACCCCGGCGCTCGACGCCTCGGGCCGGCCGAATCCGCGGGTGTCGGGCCGCAGCGACGACGGCACCCGGATCGAATACGGGCTGCAGGCCAACGACCCGGCGCTGCGCGACATCCTGCAGGGCCTGACCATGATCGCCGCCGCCGACCTGACGGCGATGCCGGAGGACGCGCAGGCGGCCTACATAAAATCGGCGATGCAGACGCTCGGCACCGGGCTCGACGGGCTGCGCCAGGCCACGGCCAGGCTGGGCGGGCAGCAGGCCGACCTCGACGCCGCCAAGTCCCGCAACGAGTCCCGTCTGACCCTGCTGAACGAGCGCATCGTCGGGCTGGAGCAGGTCGACCCCTACACCGCCAACGCCAGGCTCGAGGTGCTGAAGCAGCAGCTGGCCGCCAGCCTGGACCTGACCAGGCAGCTGCAGGGCATGACGCTGGCGCAGCTGGGCTGAGCGAGTAGGTTGGGTTCGCGACCGCGAACCCAACATCCATCGCGCGGCACCGTGTTGGGTTCGCCACGGCGAACCCAACCTACGATTCTCTCTCGGCCCTCAGGCCGCGACCCTGTCCTTCGGCGCCACCAGCTTGTAGCCGCGGCCATACACCGTCTCGATGAAGTCGTGGCCGCCGCTGGCCGCGACCAGCTTCTTGCGCAGCTTGCAGATATGGACCTCGATCACCTTGTCGAAGGGCATGCGGTTCGAGGCGCCGTAGACCGCATCGTAGAGCGAGCCCTTGCTGACCACCTTGCCGGACTGCAGGGCGAGGTGGCGGAAGATCGCGTTCTCGCGGCCGCTCAGCCGGATCGGGCGGCCGCCGATCTCCGGCTCGCGCCCGTCGAAATAGATCGTCATGCCGCCGACCGTCACCGAGGCTGCGGCGTGGCCGAAGGCGCGACGCTGGATCGCGGCGATGCGGGCGGCCAGCTCGCGCGGGCTGACCGGGCGCTGCACCACGTCGTCGCAGCCGGCCATCAGCAGGTCCAGCGTGCGCTCGGTCGACCGCCCGTCCTGCAGCGCGATGATCGGGCTGTCGCAGCGGCCGGAGCGCAGCGTCGCGACCAGGCCGCGCGCCTCCGGGCAGACGCCGAGGATGATGGCGGGCGAGGCGCCGGCGGGCCCGCCGCGCCCGACCGGGACCATGCCTTCGATCTCCTCGCGCGAGGCCGGATAGCATTCCAGCCCGTTGCTGAAGAAGGAGGAGGCGAGGCTCGACCGCGCCGCATCGTCGGGTTCGTACAGGATCACCTGCATGCCGAGCTCCAGTCTCCCAGTTGCTGGTATAGGCCACCGCGACCGCAGCAACGTTAGGAAACATGTAAAAGGATTGTCAAGGACACATAGGATTCGATTCAAGAATTCGGAAAATATATAAAGTTTTATGGATTGAGTGCTTGCGGGACGGCCGGCGCTGCGGCAAACAGGGGAGGGCGAGCAGGAGGGGAGCGATGCGGGTCGGGCCGGTTCTGGCCGCCGTCGTGGCGGTGATCGTCGGCTGGGCTGGGCTGGTGCCGGCGGCTCAGGCGCAGCGGCTGAAGGATCTGGTCGATGTCGAGGGCGTACGGGCCAACCAGCTGGTCGGCTACGGCCTCGTGGTCGGGCTGAACGGCACCGGCGACCGGCTGCGCAACGCGCCGTTCACGCAGCAGAGCCTGCAGGGCATGCTGGAACGGCTGGGCACCAGCGTCCGCGACCAGGACCTGCGCACCCGCAACGTCGCGGCGGTGATGGTGTCCGGCTCGCTGCCCGCCTTCGCCCGCCAGGGCGGCACCATCGACGTCTCGGTCTCCTCGCTCGGCGACGCCACCAGCCTGTCCGGCGGCACGCTGATCGTGACCCCGCTGCTGGGCGCCGACGGCCAGGTCTACGCCGTGGCCCAGGGGGCGCTGGTGGTCGGCGGCTTCACCGCCTCCGGCCAGGCGGCGTCGCTGACCCAGGGCGTGCCGACCGCGGCGCGGATCGCCAACGGCGCCATCGTCGAACGCGAGGTCGGCTTCGACTTCGGCAGCCTGGAGTCGGTCAAGCTGGCGCTGCGCATCCCCGACTTCACCACGGCGAAGCGGATCGAGGCCGCGATCAACCGCCGGATCGGCGCCGGCGCCGCCCGGATGATCGACCCGGCGACGGTGCAGGTGATCCCGCCCGGCAGCCGCCGCGGCGACATCGCCGGGCTGATGGCGGAGATCGAGCTGCTGCCGGTCCAGCCCGACACCCCGGCCCGGGTGGTGGTCGACGAACGCTCCGGCACCGTGGTGATCGGCGAGAACGTCCGCATCAGCCGCGTCGCCGTCTCGCAGGGCGGGCTGACCATCCAGGTCACCGAGACGCCGCAGGTCTCCCAGCCGGCGCCCTTTGCCCGGCAGGGCCAGACCGTGGTGGTGCCGCGCACCGACATCCAGGCGGAGGAGGGCGGCAAGGGCCTGGCCGTGATCGACGGGCCGGTGACGCTGCGCGAGCTGGTGGCCGGGCTCAACGCGCTCGGGGTCAAGCCGCGCGACATGATCTCGATCCTGCAGGCGATCAAGGCCGCGGGCGCTCTGCATGCCGATCTGGAGGTGATCTGATGGACCCGCTGGCTGCGATCTCCGGCCTCGGCGGCGCCGGCTCCGTGGCGGTGGAGGCGCGGCGGCCGGACCGGGCCGCGGGCGACAAGGCGCACCGCACCGCCGTCGACTTCGAGGCGATGGTGCTGGCGCAGAGCTTCGAGACCCTGTTCCAGGGGGTGAAGGTGCCGTCGCTGACCGGCGGCGGCTTCGCCGAGGAGCTGTGGCGCAGCTTCCTCCTGTCCGAATACGCCCGCGGCGCGGCCGAGGCCGGCAGCTTCGGCATCGCCCGCCAGGTCGAGGCCGAGATCCGGCGGATGCAGGGTGAAACTCCGGCCCAGCAGCCCTCGTTGCCGCAGGGGCCGGCCCGTGGCTGAGCCGCATCGGCTGGCCGACCGGCTCGGCCGCCTCGACCGGCCGCGGCGCCGGCGCGAGTCGGAGCCCGAGCCGCCGGCCCCGCTGCCGCCGCCGCTCGAATCCTGGCTCGCGGCGATCGAATCCCTGGCCGCCCTGCTGGAGGAGGAGGCCGAGGCGCTGATCGCCGGGCATGGCGACCGGCTGCCCGAGTTCATCCGGCGCAAGCACGAGGCCGAGGGCGCGGTGAAGGATTCGGCGCGGCAGGCCGCGGCCGCCGGGCTGGCCTTCGGCAAGGCCTCGCCGCATGCGGCCCGCGCCGCGGCGGCGATCGCGGCGCTGGAGCGCGCCGGCCGGCGCAACGCCGAGGCCCTGGCGGCGGCGCATGACGCCGCCTCCTATGTCGCGGCCCTGGTGAAGAAGAGCCTGACCGAGACCCGGGCCGAGGGCATGTACGGCCGCTCCGGCCGCGCCGTGGCCGGCCATGACCGCACCGTCGCCGGGCTGGATGATTCCTACTGAGCCCGGGCCGGCCGATCCTTGGGAACTTATTAGGATTCGGCACGGCATTGTGGAGAGGCGAGGGACGAATCCTCGTCCCCGCCGCGCCAGAAGGCGCGACGAACGCGAAGCAGACGGAGCAGAAGCGACATGGCTTCCATCAACACCAACCTGCAGGCGATCACCGCGCTGCAGAGCCTGAAGGGCGTCCAGTCCAGCCTGCAGACCACGCAGAGCCGGATCTCGACCGGCCTGAAGGTCCAGGACGCGCGCGACAACGCGGCGTATTTCTCGCTGGCCTCGACGATGAAGGGCGACGCGGGCGTGCTCAACGCCATCCGCGACAACCTCGCCGTGGTCGGCACCTCGGTCGGCACCGCCCGCCAGGGCGCCGAGGCGATCCAGAAATCGGCGCAGAAGATCGCCGAGAGCATCGCCGCGGCCACGGCCGACCAGGCGGTCGACAAGACCAAGTTCCAGGACGCGATCAAGGCCGAGGTCGCGAACATCAAGAACGTCCTCGACAACACCAGCTTCAACGGCCAGAACCTGCTGAAGTCGACCGACGCGGTGACCGTGGTGACCGGCATCAGTCGGGAAGGCGCCACCTACGCCACCACCACCTTCACCTACAACCAGCAGGACCTGTCGGCGGTGCACACCGCGCTGGCGGCGATCGACGTGACCGCGGCGGCCGACCCGGCGGCCCTGGGGGCACTGCTGCAGACCGCCACCGCCCAGGTCGCCGCGGCGACCAACGCGGCGACGGCCCTGGGCAGTGCCCAGAACACCATCACCGGCACCCAGGACTTCGTCGGCAAGCTGGTCGACAACATCAATGCCGGCGTCGGGGCCATCGTCGATGCCGACATGAACCAGGAGGCCGCGCGTCTCCAGGCGCTCCAGGTGCAGGAGCAGCTGGCGATGCAGTCGCTGTCGATCGCCAACCAGGCGCCGCAGAGCATCCTCTCGCTCTTCCGCAACTGAGGACGGGCGTCCGGAGCGGGAGGGGGCCGGCCCACGGCCTCCTCCCATCCGTGACCAGCCGCCCGTGACGGACTGCCGGAGATCCGATGAGCATCGCGGCCTATACCCAGACCATCAAGGAAACCGAGACGCCGCGCCAGATCGAGCGGCGCGTCGTTGCCCAGGTCACCGTGGCGCTGGAGCGCCATGCCGGGGACGCCCCGGCGACGCCGGAGCTGCGCGACGCGCTGGCCCGCAACCAGCGGCTGTGGGGCGCCTTCCGCGCCGACCTGATCGGCGAGGACAACACCCTGCCGGCGGAGCTGCGGGCGGGGCTGATCTCGCTATCCTTCTGGGTCGACCGCCACACGCTCCAGGTGCTGGAGGGCACGGCCACGGCGGAGCCGCTGGTCGACGTCAACCGCAAGATCCTGGCCGGGCTGCGCGGCCGGGGCTGAGGAGGGCGCACCATGCCGCTGAAGCTCAAGCTGCGGCCGAACGAGCGCATCGTCGTCAACGGCTGCGTCATCCGCAACGAGGACCGCCAGACCACCCTGACGGTCGACAATTTCGCGCAGATCCTGCGCGAGAAGGACATCCTGCAGCCGGAGCAGGCGACCACGCCCGGCCGCGCCGCCTATGTCCGCATCCAGCTCCTGCTGCTCGGCGAGGGCGACGCCGTGCTGCTGCAGAGGGAGGCCGCCGCGGCGCTCGAGCGGCTGCACGGCGCCTTCGCCGGCTCCGACGAGGCCCGCCATCGGGTGCTGGAGGCCGCCGCCGCCCTGGCGCGCCACGACTTCTACAAGGCGCTGGCGGCGCTGCGCGAGGTCTTCGCCCATGAGGACCGGGTGCTCGGCCGCACCGCTGCCTGAGGAGGCTGCATGTCCACGCTGCTCGACTTCCAGCTGGTCCAGCGGACCTATGACCGGCAGGTCACCACCTTCAGCGCCCAGGCGGCCAACCAGCGCGAGATCGACTATGTCCGCAAGACCATCGCGACGGTGAAGACCGCCGACGACCTGATGAAGGACTATCGGCTCTACAGCTTCGTGATGAAGGCGTTCGGGCTCGGCGACCAGATCCCGTACCGGGCCCTGATCAAGCAGGTGATCGAGGGCGGCACCGACGATCCGCAATCGGTCGCCAACCGGATGACCGACAAGACCTATGCCGATCTCGCCGATGCGCTGCATCTGTCGAAGGACGACGCCGCCGGCCCGGGCCTGACCGATCCGAAGGAGATCGAGGCCCTGATCGGCCGCTTCGTCACCAGCGGCATCGAGGCCGATCAGGGCGACAGCAATGTCGGGGTGCGGCTGGCGATGTACTTCCAGCGCAAGGCGCCGGGCATCACCAGCTGGTACCAGGTGCTGGGCGACAAGGCGCTGTCCGAGGTGGTCCGCACCGCCTTCCGCATCCCGCAGGCGACGGCGGCGATGGACATCGACAGGCAGAAGGAGATGCTGGAGAGGCGCATGCCGATCGTGGATCTCAAGGATCCGAGGAAGCTCCAGGCCCTGCTGCAGCGCTTCACCATCTTCTATGACATGGACCAGGGCACGACGGCGGCGCAGGTGCCCAACCTGCTGGTCCCGCGCAACTCGGCGCCGCAGATCATCAGCTTCGACCCGGCGACCCTGGCGGCGGCGACCAAGGTCCGGCTGCGGTGAGGGACGGCACGCCGGAGGCGCCGGGCGGATTCCCTCATGGACCGGAAGGCGGCCTCGAACAGCTGGGGATTCTGAAGACCAACAAGGAAACTGCTCTCATGCCGATCTTCATCGAACCCCGTCCATGGACCAAGGGAGAGATCGTCACGGTCCTGGACAGGGCCATAGCCCGGGTGGAGTGCTGATTCGTGGTGCATTGGACCATCCTCGCCGGGATCGTCTGGCTGGCCCTCAACGCGGGCTTCATCGCGGGCGCTTGGTGGAGAGCCCGCAATGCCCTGGCGAGCACCGGAAGCGGATCATAGGAGGGCGCGGCCGGTCCGCCTCGGCGGACTGGCCCGTGACTACGGGATCACCCGGTCGTCCTCGTCCGCCTCGGGGATGACGATGCTGCCGTCCTCGGCCAGCTGCTTGGCCGCCTCCAGGATCTCCGCCTGGGCCGACTGGGCGTCGCGCAGGCGCACATTGGCCAGGGTCGCGATCTCGTCGCGCAGGATGGCGGCGCCGCGGTCGCTGAGCGCACCCAGGAAGGCCTCCCGCAGCCCCGGCGACGCGCCCTTCAGCGCCACCGGCAGCAGCCTTCCGTCGGCGGCGCGGATCACCGCCTCCAGCGCCCTCGCGTCCAGCCGCGCCAGGTCCTCGAAGGTGAACATCAGCGACCGCACCCGCTCCAGCTCGGCGCCGAAGCGCGGCTCCAGCGCCGCCATCACCTCGCCCAGCAGGTCGGACGGGGTGCGGTTGAAGATCTCGGCCAGGATCCGCGACGGGTCGGCCCGCCGCGCCGAGCCGGCGCCGAACCCGGCCATGAACTCGCCCTGCAGCGTCTCCTCGATCTGGGCCAGCACCTCGCGCGGCACCGCCTTCAGGGCGATCATCCGCTCGATCGCCGCCAGCCGCAGGGCGGGCGCCAGCGCCGCCACCACCTTGGCGGCGTAGTCCGGGCGCAGCTTCGACAGGATCACGGCGATGGTCTGCGGCTGCTCGGCCGACAGGTAATCCACCAGCGCCTTCTCGCTGACGTTGGACAGCTTGTCCCAGGTGGTGCGCCCGGCCGGGCCGCGGATCTCGTCCAGGATCTGCGCCACCCGATCCTCCGGCAGGAACCGGCCCAGCATCCGGGCCGCGGCGGACAGGCCGCCGGCGACGGAATCGCCGCGCGCCAGCCGGCCGAGGAAATCCTGGATCGTCCGGGTCACCGTCTCGGGCGGCACCCGGCCCATCTCCGCCATGGCGCGGGTGACGACCGGCAGCTCCTCCCCGTCCAGCGCGGCCAGCACCTTGCCGCCGCGCTCCTCGCCCAGCGCCAGGATCAGGACGGCAGCGCGCTGGGCGCCGGACAGGGCAGGGGATCTCACGGCGGCTGCGGTCATGCGGAGGCCTCGGTCGGCATCAGCCGAGATAGGAGCGGACGAGGGAGCTGGCGATCAGGTGCCAGCCATCGACCAGGACGAAGAAGACGAGCTTGAGCGGCAGGCTGATCATCACCGGCGGCAGCATCATCATGCCCATCGACATCAGGATGGCGGAGACGACGATGTCGATGACGAGGAACGGGATGAACAGCAGGAAGCCGATCTCGAAGGCCCGGCGCAGCTCGCTCAGCATGAAGGCCGGCACCAGGGTGCGCAGGCTGGGCCGGTCCTCCGTTTGCGCGACGGAGGCCCGGGCGGGCTCGGCCACGGCCTGGGGGGCCGCGCCCCTGGCCGGCTTGCCCTCGAGGTCGCGGAAGAAGGCCAGGTCCTTGTCCCGGACATTGGCCTCCATGAAGCCGCGGAACGGGTCGGTGATCCGGACGAACGCCTCCTCCTCGGAGATCTCCTGGTCGATCAGCGGCCGCAGGCCTTCGTCCCAGGCCTGCTCGAACACCGGCTGCATGACGAACCAGGTCAGGAACATCGCCAGGCTGACCAGCACCATGTTCGGCGGCGTCTGCTGCAGCCCGAGGGCGGAGCGCACCAGCGAGAACACCACCACCAGCCGGGTGAAGCAGGTGGCCATGATCAGGAGGCCGGGCGCCACCGACAGCACCGCGATCAACGCCACCAGCTGGATCACCCGCCCGGACAGGCTGGCGCCCTGCGGCCCCAGGTCGATGGTCAGGCTCTGCGCCCAGGCGGAGGTGGGGAGCAGCAGGAGGAGGGCAATCTGGACCAGGCGGCCGAGCCCAGCCATTGCCGCAGAGGTATCAGTTTTCTTGTCCCCCCTCCCCCCGCGGGAGGGGGGTAGGGGGAGGGGGTTCGGGCCGCCCGATCCGCCGCCGGTCTGATCGAGAGGGAGGAGTCTATCGGAGCCAGGAGACAGGCTTCCGCGCCCTTCGATCGGCAACCCCCTCCCCCTAACCCCCTCCCGCAAGGGGAGGGGGGACTTTCGAGAGAAGCGGTCGGACGTCAGAAGCATCCCTCCGCCTCACTCCGCCGGGTGGCGGACGATCTCGGACAGGGTGACGGCGAGCTGGCCGGTCTCGTCGAAGACCATGATCTCGCCGCGGGCGACGACGCGGCCGTTGACCATGATCTCGACCGGGTCGTTGACCCGGCGGTCGAGTTCGACCACGCCGCCGCGGCCGAGCTTCATCAGCTCGTCCAGCCGCAGCACGGCGCGGCCCAGCACCACCTGCACGGTCAGGGGCACGCCGTAGATCGCGTGCTCGCCCGCGGTCTCCACAGCGGGGGTCTCGGTCGGCTCGGTCATAGATCCTCCAGCAATCGGTCGAGCACTGCCTCGATCCGCTCCGCCGCGGCGGCGGCGCTCCATTCCGCGCTGCCGCCGTCCCAGCGCGCGGCGACGGTGCCGGGGGCGAGGCCCTCATCGGCGGTGACGGTGACGGCGGGGCCGTCGGATTCGGTATGTTCGGCGAAGCGCCGGGCCAGGGCGGGCTGCAGGCCGGGCGCGGCGGTGACGGCGAGCGCCGGCTTGCCGGCCGCGGCCAGGATCGCGGCCTCGATCAGGCTCTCGGCCTGGATCGCGGCGGCGCGCGGGGCGAGGGCGGGCAGCAGGGCCTGCAGCGCCTGGACGACGGCGCGGGCGCCGGCGGCGGCGACCTCGTCCCGCGCGGCGCGCAGGTCCTCCGCCCCGTGTCCGACCGTCTGCAGCAGGCGCTCCAGGGCCTCGGCGCAGCGGGCGCCGTCCAGGGCCGTGGCCTCGGCCCGGCCCTCCGCCCGCCCGGCCTCGATCCCGGCAGCGTGGCCGTCCTCCCAGGCCCGGCGCAGGCGGCGCTCCGCCATGTCCTCGCCGGCAATGGCAGGAGCGTCCGGGCCGGCGTCGAAGCCCTGGTCCCAGGTCAGGCGCCTCATGCCGGGGCGTCCTCGCGGATCAGGCCGCGCAGGATGGCCGCCGCCTCCTCCGGATAGTCCTCGAAGGCGTCGGCCAGGGCGCGCACGGCCTCCTCGCGATCGCCGAAATCGAGCCGGAAGGCCGAATCCGTCGCCGCCTGGGAGACCGCGGCCGGTTCCGCCGCGGCGGCCGGGGGCGGCTCGGCCTGCGCCGGCGGCGGGGCGGTCAGCCGTTCGAGCAGCGGGCGCAGCAGGTACAGCACGACCAGCGCGGCGATGCCGAGCACGGCGAGCCACTGCACCAGCGTGCCCAACAGGCCGGCCCAGGGACCGCCGAAGAAGCCGGGGCCGTGATCGGCGCCGGCCGGCAGCAGGTCGGCGAATTCCAGGTTCTGCACCGTCACCACGTCGCCGCGCTCCTGGCTGGCGCCGACGGCGGTGCGCACCAGGGCGGTGACGGCGTCCAGCTCGTCCTGCGTGCGCGGGACGTAGCGGCCGGCGCCGTCGGCGTCGGTCTCGTGCCGGCCATTGACCAGGACGGCGACCGACAGCCGCCGCAGCTCGCCGGCCTCGCGCACCTTTTCGCGCCGTTCGGCGCCGATCTCGTAGTTGACCGTCTCCTCGGTGCGCTGCGACTGCGAGCTGGTGTTCGACCCCGGCGGCTGCGGCGCCCCCGGGATCTGCGCCTCCGGCAGGTTCTGCTGCACCGTGGTCGGCAGGTCGCCGGTGCCGTCGCTGCTGCTCTGCCGCTCCTCCACGGTCTGGGTCGAGCGCGGCACCTGGCCTTCGGGATCGAAGCGCTCGGTCCGCACCACCTCGTGGCTCATGTCGAGATCGGCTGCGACGGTGACGCGGACATTGCCGCGGCCGAAGCGCGGCACCAGCAGGTCCTCCACCGCCTTGGCGAGACGGGTCTCGAGCGAGACCCTCAGCCCGTCGGAGGAGGGCTGGCCCGCGCCGTCGTCGCCTTCGGTCAGCAGCACCTCGCCGGCGGCGTCCAGCAGGGTGACGTCGGTCGGCTTCAGGTTGGGCACGGCGGCGGCGACCAGATGGCGGATCGCGCGCGCCTGCTGCCGGTCCAGCCCGAAGCCGCCGCGCATGCGCACGACCACGGCGGCGGTCGGGGTCGGGGTGGTGCGGGCGAAGGCCTCGCGCTCCGGCAGCACCAGGTGGACCCGCGCCGATTCGACGCCGGACAGGGTGGCGATGGTGCGGCCCAGCTCGCCCTCCATCGCCCGCAGCCGGTTCATCTGCTGCATGAAGCTGGTCAGGCCGAGTCCGTTGTCGGCATCGAACAGCTCGTAGCCGATGCCGGAGGCCGACGGCAGGCCCTTCTCGGCCAGGGCCATGCGGGCGCGGGCGACGTCGGGCGCCGGCACCTGGATCGTGCCGCCGTCGAAGCTGGTGCCGACGGTGATGCCCATGGCCTCGAGCTGGGACACGATCCGCCCGGCCTCGGCCGGGGCGATGCCGGAATACAGCACCGCCAGCTTCGGCCGCGACGCCTCCCAGGCCAGCCAGCCGATCGCGGCCAGGACCAGGAGGCCGACGCCGCCGAGAATCGCCAGCCTGCGCGGACCCAGCGCCTTGAGGTTGTCGAGCAGGGCTTTCACGAAGGCAGGTCCATCAGCCGCGGGTCAAGAGGTCATGCCGGAGCGCCCGCAGCGGGACGGCGGCCGGTTGAGCATGATGGGAATGAATCCATCGGCTGCATCAAGATGACAAGCCAAAAGCGATCTGTTACCTCATGAATTCATAGCAAAGGGCTCCGCTTCGCCGGCAGCCGGAGGATTCGTTGGCAAAGGACATAAAGGACAAATCGGCCGGCCCGGGCGCCGTGCCCGGGCGCCGGCGCTGGCGGCCGCTGGCCATCGCCGTCGGCGTCGCCTTTGCCCTCGGTTTCGCCACGCCGATCCTGGGCGCCTGGGCGCTGGGGGCGCTGCCCCTCGTCGGCCAGGGCGGGGGTACGGCAGGCGAGCCGGGCCGGGCGGTGGTGCCGGTGCCCGAGATCCTGACCAACCTGGCGCCCGGCTCGAAGGCCCGGCTGATCCGCACCTCGGTGGCGCTGGTGGTGCCGGCCGCGTCCGAGCCGGCGGTGCGCGGCGACCTGGACCGGATCCGCGATTCCTTCCTCGAATATTGCCGGCAGCTCGGCGATTCGGATCTGCGCGGCTCGGTCGGCCTCTACCGGATGCGCGGCGACCTGCTGCGCCGGGCGCGGGCGCTGGCGGGCGATGCCGCCGTCGTCGAGGTGCTGATCCAGGACCTGGTGCTGCAATGAGCGGGACGACCGGCCAGGCCGCGGCGATCAGGGCCATGATCCGGGCGGCGGCGGAAGGCGGCCTGCCGGCGCTGGACCCGGTGGCGGAGCGCTTCGCCTTCCATCTGGCCGCGGCGCTGCGCGGCCTCGGCGCCGGGCCGGTCGACACCGGCAAGGCCGCGGTGCGGTCGGCCCCGCTGGCCGGGCTGCTGGAAGGTGAGGCCCTGGCCGGGGTCGTCCGCGCCCGCGGCTGGACCGGCCGGATCATGCTGCTGCTCGACGCCGGGCTGGACGACGCGCTGGTCGGGCGGCTGCTCGGCGGCGCCGCCGCGCCTTCCGGGCCGGCGCCGCGCCGCACGCCGACGCCGATCGAGCTGCGGCTGCTGCGCGAGGTGATGGCCGCGGCGCTGTCCGCCCTGGCCCAGACCCTGGCGCCGCTGGCCGAGACGGCCTTCGAGGTCGAGCGGATCGAGGCGGACCCACGCCTGGCGGCGATCGCGCCCGGCACGGCGACGGCGATCGAGATCGCGATCCCGGTGCAGGTCGGCGGACCCGGAGAGGCGGGCGGCCGGCTGCGGGTCGTCCTGCCGGTGCCGTCGCTGACCGCGCTGCGCGACGCCTGGGCGCGGCAGCGCCGCGGCGATGCCGACACCGACTGGGCGGCCGGGTTCCGCGAGGCGCTGCACCGGGTCGAGCTGCCGGCGCTGGCCGTGTTCGGCGAGGTGACGGCGACTCCTGCGGAGATCCTGGGCTGGCGGCCGGGCGACATGATCCCGCTGCTGGCCGGCGACGCCGACCGCGCCCGGCTGGTGGCCGGCGGCCGCACGCTGTGCCACGGCACCATCGGCCACAGCCGCGGCGTCCGCGCCCTGCGGATCGAGCAGGCCGCATCTCCCGCCGCGCCTGAAGGCGAGCGCTCCTGATGCGCGCCCTTGCGGCCATCGCCGTGGTGGCGGCCCTCGGCGTTCCGCTCGGGGTCGTGGCGGCCCGCGGCCAGGACGCGCCGGCCTCTCCGTCCGCCCAGCCGGCGGCCGAGCCGATTCCGTCCGAGCTGCTGGCTGCGATCGAGGCCGAGCGCGGCGAGCTGGAGGCGCGCCGCGCCAGGCTGGACGAGCGCGAGGCGCTGCTGGCGGTGGCCGAGGCCCGGGTCCGGCACGAGGTCGACCGCCTGGCGGTGCTGAAACGCGAGATCGAGGGCCAGCTGGCGCAGCAATCGGGCCTGCTGGAGGCCGACCTGAAGCGGATGGGCGCGACCTATGCGGCGATGCGCGCCCGCGACGCCGCCCGGATCATGGACGAGATGGAGCCGGCCACGGTGGTCTCGATCTTCGACCGGATGCCGGAGCGGCGCTCGGCCCCGATCCTCGGCGCCATGACGCCGCTGAAGGCCCAGGAGGTCACCAGGCTGATCCTGGAACGGCACCAGGTGCCGCCCTCCTGAAGCCGGAACCGGCGGCGGTCTCCGGCGTTGCAGGATGGTCCGTCAGATCGCGAGGGGCACATGACCCAGGAACCGAAGCCCGGATGGATCGTCGTCCTCAACGGCGCGCCGCGCTCGGGCAAGTCGAGCATCGTCGCGGCGATGCAGGACTGGGACGACGGGCCCTGGATGAATCTGGGGGTCGACGTCCATGTCCGGCATATCACGCCGCCGCGATACAGGCCCGGGATCGGGCTGCGGCCCGGTGGCGAGCGGCCGGAGCTCGAGCCTTGGGTGCCGGTGCTCTACGCCGCCCTCTACGACTCGATCGCCGCGCACAGCCGCCTCGGTCTGAACGTGGTGGCCGATCTCGGCCATCACGACGCCCATTCGGCGCCGCTCGGCATCCTGCGCGACTGCGCCCGGCGCCTGGCCGGGCTGCCGGCGCTGCTGGTCGGCGTGCGCTGCCCGGTCGGCGAGATCATGCGCCGCCGCCGGGCCGGGCAGCCGGGGCGGGAGGGCGAATACGCCACCGGCTCGGCCGAGGAGCCGGTGCCGGAGCCGGTGCTGCGCTGGCAGCGCGAGGTGCATCGGCCCGGGATCTACGACCTCGAGCTCGACACATCGGCGCTCAGTCCGCAGGATTGCGCCGCGGCGATCCGCCGGCGCCTCGACGACCCGGCCCCGCCCACTGCCTTCCGGCGGCTCGCGGGCTGATCTACCGCCCCGGCCGTCCGATCAGCCCCGTCGGTGACGGCGCCGTCGGCCCCGGCCGGCGCAGGCCGAGGATGACGCTGATGATCTCGGCCACCGCCTTGTAGTGCTCCTCCGGGATCGGCCGGTCGACCGCGACGGCGGCGTGCAGCGCCCGGGCCAGCGGCGGGTTCTCGACCACCGGCACGCCCTTGTCGCGGGCGATCTCGCGGATCTTCAGCGCGATCCGGTCCTGGCCCTTGGCGACGCAGACCGGCGCGTCGTCGCGGCCGCGCTGGTAGCGCAGCGCCACGGCGTAATGGGTCGGGTTGACCAGCACGACGCTGGCGAAGGGCACCTGCGCCATCATCCGGCGGCGGGCGCGGCCGCGGCCGATCTCGCGGCGCCGGGCCTTCATCTGCGGGTCGCCCTCGGTGCTGCGCAGCTCGTCCTTCACCTCGCGCAGGGTCATGCGTTGGCCGCGCCGCCAGTCCCAGGACTGGTACAGCCGGTCGCCGACGGCGATCAGCCCGGCCACCGGCACCAGCACGGCGACCAGGCCGATGACCAGCGACCGGATCGCGCCCGGCATGCCCTCGACCGGCACCGAGACCAGCCATTCCGCCTGCTCGAAGCTCGGCCGCAGGAACAGCGCCGTGACCAGCAGCACCACGCTGGTCTTGAGGATGCCCTTGGCGAACTCGATCAGCCCGTTGCGGGAGAACATGCGGCCGATGCCCTTCAGCGGGTTCAGCCGCTCCGGCTTCGGCGACAGCCGGTCGGGCGCCACCACCACCTCGCCCTGCAGGAAGGCGCTGGCGACGGCGCCGACCGCCAGCAGCGCCACCCCGGCCGCCAGGGCCAGCCCCATGGCGCGGATGATCGCGGCCGCGGCGTGGAAGGCGTCCTCCGCCGTCGCCAGCGGGATCAGGTCCGGGCTCTCGATGAAGGGCAGCACGGCCTGGACGAAGGCGCCGCCGACCGCCGGGAACACCATCCAGGCCAGCACCAGGAGCGTCAGCAGCATCAGGAAGGTCGAGACCTCGCGTGACCGCGGCAGGTTGCCCTTCTCGCGCGCCTGCTCCAGCTTGCGGTCGGTGGCGTCCTGGGTCTTCTGGTCCTTGTCCGGCGCCTCGTCGGCCATGTCAGGGCGGCATCCCGCCGTCGCGCAGCCACAGGCCGACGGCGTCGGCATAGAGGGCCATCATCGCGCCGGCGACCAGGAAGGCCAGCACCAGACCGGCGGCGATCAAGAGCGGCGAGAACACGAAATAGACCGGCAGGGCCGGCATCATCCGGTTGGTGATGCCGAGCCCGACATTGGCCACGAGCCCGATCACCAGGAAGGGCGCGGCGAACTGCACCGCCAGCCGCATCGCCCGGGCGGCGGCGTGGATCACGGCTTGCGCCTGCAGCCCGCCATCGGCGATGCCGTCGATGGGCACCAGCCGGAACGACCCGGCCAGGGCCTGGATCAGCAGGTGGTGCAGGTCGGCGGCGAAGGTCAGGGCAACGCCGCACATGACGAAGAAGGAGGAGAGGGCCGAGGCGCCCTCGAAACCCGGCACCGCGGCGGTGAAGGGGTTGGACAGGCCCATCTGCTGCGCCGCCGCCTGGGCCGCGACATGCAGCGACGACAGCAGCAGCCGGGCGCCGATGCCCAGCAGCGCCCCGGCCAGGATGTTGCCCAAGGCGTGGGCCAGGATGGTCACGGCGTCGGACGGGACGGGCAGGGGGATGCCGTCGACCGCGGGGGTGAGGGCGAGGGACACGGCGAGCGCGGCGACCAGCCGGGCCCGCGCCGGGACCTGCGCCTCGCCCAGCCCTGGCATCAGCATGAAGGCCGCGCCGATCCGGCAGAACACCAGGAGCGCGCCATAGACCCAGGGCGTCACCAGCCCGGCCAGGGCGAAGCCGTCGATGGTCACCGCTACACCACGTCGACCGTGCGCAGCATCGTCCGGCGGGCGAGCTCGTTGTGGCTGATCACGGCGGTCGCCGGGCTGATCCGCTCCAGCAGCGAGCGGACGAAGGGCCGGGCGTCCGGGTTGACCAGCACGGCCGGCAGCGGGTCGCGCCCGGCATGGGCCTGGATCTTGCCGCGCAGCTCCGCGAGGAAATCCTGCACCCGGTCGGGCGCCAGGACGAAGCGGCGCTCCTCGCCCTCCGCGACCACCGCCTGGGCCAGCTCGCGCTCGCGGTCGGCCGCCATGGTGATGACCGACAGATAGCCCTCGGCATCGACCAGCGACCGGCAGATCTGGCCGGCCAGGCGCATCCGCACATGCTCGACCAAGAGCGGCGGGCTGCGGGTCCAGGCCACGGCCTCGGCGATCGCCTCCAGGATCGCCGGCAGGTTGCGGATCGAGACCCGCTCGGCCAGCAGCGACTGCAGCACCCGCACGATCGCCATCATCGGCAGCTGCGCCGGCACCAGCTCCTTCACCAGCCGGGCGTATTCCGGATCGATGCCGTCGATCAGCCGCTCCGCCGCGGCATAGGTCAGGAGCGCAGGGAAGCTGTCCTTCACCGCCTCGGCGACATGGGTGACGATCACGCCCTCCGGCGACACCACGGTGTGGCCCAGCGCCTCGGCCTCCTCGGCCAGGCCGGCGTCGATCCACAACGCGGGCAGGCCGAAGGTCGGGTCCTTGGCCGGCTCGCCCGGCAGCGCCACCGTGCCGCCCGGCGCCAGCACCAGCCGGCTGGCCAGCCGCACCTCGCCGCGCGCCACCTCCTCGCCATGCACCAGCAGCCGGTAGGCGGTGTTGCCGAGATCGGCCGAATCCTTGATCCGGATCGAGGGCAGCACGAAGCCGTACTCGCCGGCGAAGCGGCCGCGCAGCGTCTTCAGCTTGTCGGCGAGGTCGTCCGACATCCCGACCATCGACACCAGGGCGACGCCGACCTCGAGCCGCAGCTCGTCGACCCGAAGCAGGCCCTGCACCGTCTGCTCGGCGGTCTTCGGCGGGTCCGCCGCCGCGGCCTCGGCCCGGCGCGCCTCCTCCGCCCGCCGGGCCGTCACCCGCGGCATGATCCAGGCCAGGCCGCCGAAGATCGCCACCAGCACCAGGAAGGGGAAGGCCGGCAGGCCGGGGGCGATGGCCAGCAGCAGCAGCAGGCCCGCGGCCACCAGCAGCGCCTTGGGGTAGGCGCCGAGCTGCGACAGCACCACCTGCTCGGTCGACCCGCGGTTGCTGCCCTTGGAGATGACCAGGCCGGCGGCCAGCGAGACCAGCAGCGCCGGGATCTGGCTGACCAGCCCGTCGCCGACGGTCAGGGTGGCGAAGGTGGTCACCGCCTCGCCGATCGGCATGCCCCGCTGCAGCGTGCCGATGACGATGCCGCCGACCAGGTTGATGAAGACGATGATGAGGCCCGCCACCGCGTCGCCGCGGACGAATTTCGAGGCGCCGTCCATGGCGCCGTAGAACGAGCTCTCGTCCTCCAGCTCCTGCCGTCGCCGGCGCGCCTCCTTCTCGTCGATCATCCCGGCCGACAGGTCGGCGTCGATCGCCATCTGCTTGCCCGGGATGGCGTCCAGGGTGAAGCGCGCCCCGACTTCGGCGATGCGGGTCGAGCCCTTGGTGATGACGATGTAGTTCACCACCACCAGGATCGCGAACAGGATCACCCCGATCACGAAGTTCCCCGACATGATGAAGCCGGAGAAGCCCTGGATCACATGGCCGGCGGCGCCCGGCCCCTCATGGCCGTGCGACAGGATCAACCGGGTGGTGGCGACGTTCAGCGCCAGCCGCATCAGGGTGACGACCAGGAGGATGGTCGGGAAGGAGGAGAAGTCGGAGGCGCGGCCGATCCACAGCGTCACCATCAGGATCAGCACCGAGACGGCGAAGGTGAAGGCCAGGCTGATGTCCAGCAGCACCACCGGCAGCGGCAGCAGCAGCACCGACAGGATGGCGGCGATGCCCATGGCGAACAGCACGTCGCGGTGCCGGGCGCCGAAGGCCCCGGCCAGGGACAGCCGCGCCAGGGCGCCGTTGCCGCCGTTCACGCCGGCCACCTTGGTCCGGGCAGGGTGGGGCGGCGCGCTCAATCGGCGAATCCCTTCGGCAGCAGCGGCTGCGGCGCGGCGTCGGCCACCAGGCCGCGGGTGAAGGCCATGCCGCCCAGCACCGCCTCGCCCCAGCCGCCGGGCTCGACCCCCGGCGGCGCCGCCTGGACACGGCGGCGCATCTCCTCGACGTAGCCGAGATTGTGATCGATCCGGGCCAGGTAGCGCTCCTGGTACTCGGCGGTGGCGGAGTGGTAGCGGCCGATGCCCAGCCGCGCGCCGTACTGCTTCGACAGGTCGCCGAGATGGCCCAGCGCATAGGCGACGTTGGCCTTGGGGTCGAAGGCCGACTCCAGCGAGCCGAAGGCGTCCGGGTGCCAGCGCAGGTTGACCTGCATGCAGCCGACATCGATCGACCGCATGCCGCCGGCCAGGGCCTGGCGCACCCAGTCCACCGCTGCCTGCTTGCTGTCGAAGCGCCGGCCTTCGCCCTCGGCGTTCACGGTCCAGGGCCAGATGACGATGCGGCCGTCCTCGACCTTGCGGCCGGATTCGGTCAGCCCGACCGCCAGCGCCATGGCGGCGTCGACCCCGGAGTCCGGGGCCTGGCGCATGATCTCGCGGGCGCAGATCGCCGAGTCGGCGACCGGACCGCTGGCGGCCGGCGTGACCCAGCTGCCGCCGATCGCGCCCGGGGCGGCGAGGGCGGGGAGGGCCGGAATCAGACAGGCGAGGGTGAGCGCTATCCGCTTGAGCGCAGTACCCTTTTTAGTCCCCCCTCCCCCTGCGGGAGGGGGGTAGGGGGAGGGGGTTTTCGCCGCCGCGAGCACCGAATTGAAATCGGGGAGGTC
>NZ_JBHYMS010000020.1:0-116224 GCF_042743185.1 Inquilinus sp. NPDC058860
TTCACCCCCATCCCTTCGCTCCGAATCAGCAAATCCGGAACGTATTGATTCAGCACCATTCAGCTCTGGGAAGGCTGAATGTCGATTGGCCCTAGCCGGCGCGAACTCCATCGACAAGAGAAGGCTGGACATGACTGAGAGCGCGACCCGGGACGGCGGCGCGGCGATCGCGGCCGTGCGCGGCAGGACCAGGGTGCGATGGATCGTGGCCGCGCTGATGTGGCTCGCCATCGCCATCAACTACATCGACCGCACGGTGCTGGCCGCGGCCGCGCCGCATCTGACGCAGGACCTCGGCATCGCGCCCGACATGATGGGCATCATCATGTCGGCCTTCTTCTGGTCCTACGCGCTGCTGCAGATCCCGGCGGGATGGTTCGCCGACCGGTTCGGCCAGAAGATCGGGCTGGGGGCGGCCGTCGCCTGGTGGTCGGTGGCGACCTCCGCCAGCGGCCTCGCCACCGGCTTTTACTCCCTGCTCGGGCTGCGCGTGGCGCTCGGCGCCGGCGAGGCGGGGGCCTATCCGGCCAATGCCGGCATCGCCGCGAAATGGTTCCCGGACCGGGAGCGGGCGACGATCTCCGCCCTGTTCGACAGCGCTTCGAAATTCGGCGGCGCGGTGGCGATGCCGCTGATCGCCTGGATGATCTCGGTCCTCGACTGGCGGCTGACTTTCGTGGTGATCGGCGCCGTCGGTCTGGTCTGGACCGCCGCCTGGTGGTGGTTCTTCGCCGAGACGCCGGAGGGGCACGGCAGCGTCAACGCGGCGGAGCTGCGGCACATCCGCGACGGCCAGGCCCGGCGCCACGGCACGGGCGGCGCGATGCCGATGCGCTGGTACCAGCTGCTGCGCTACCGGAACATCTGGGCGATGTGCCTCGGCTTCTTCACCATCAACTACATCTCCTACTTCTTCATCACCTGGCTGCCGACCTATCTGGTGAAGGAGCAGGGGATGGGCTTCCTGACCATGGGGCTGGTCGCCTCGCTGCCGCTGCTGGCGGGGCTGGTGTTCGAGATCCTGGCCGGCTGGCTGTCGGACCGCATCGTCCACAGCGGGCGCCTGTCGCTCACCGCCACCCGCAAGCTGTTTCTGATCGGCGGGCTGGCGATGGCGCTGTGCATCGGCCTGGCGCCGTTCTCCACCTCCGTCACCTTTACCGTGCTGCTGCTGTGCATCGCCAAGGCGGGCACCACCGTCGCCGCCTCGCAGGTCTGGGCGCTGCCGGGCGACGTCTCGCCGCGCAACATGACGTCGACGGTCGCCGGGCTGCAGAACATGGTGTCGAATTTCGGCGGCATCGTCGGGCCGGTCGTGACCGGCTTCATCGTCGCCGCCACCGGTTCCTTCAACGCCGCCCTGGTGTTCTCCGCCGCGATCGGCGTGCTGGGGATCGTCAACTACGCGGTCCTCCTCACCAGGGTGGAACCGATCCAGGACGCGGGAGAGCAGGCATGAGGGCCACGGTGGTCAGCCTGGGCGGGCCGGTGGCGCCGGAGGCGGAAGAATTGCTGCGAGAGGCGGGCGTCAGCTCCATCGCCACGGAGCCCTATCCGGCGAAGGAGCGGATGATCGCGACGCTCGCCGAGCACCAGCCGGAGGCGGTGATCGTCCGCCTGGTCGACCGGGTCGACGAGGCGGTGCTGCGCGCCTCTCCCCGGCTGCGGGTGGTGGCGAAGCACGGCGCCGGGACCAACGACATCGACGTGGCGGCGGCCGGGCGCCTCGGCCTGCCGGTGCTGGCCGCGACCGGCTGCAACGCCCATTCCGTCGCCGAGCACGCTTTGGCTCTGATGCTGGCCCTGATCAAGGACCTCCGGCGGCAGGACGCCTTCGTCCGCGGGGGCGGCTGGGAGAAGAAGTCCTATCGGGGGCACGAGCTGCGCGGGCGCAGGCTCGGGCTGGTCGGGATCGGGCTGATCGCCCAGGCCCTGGCCCGGATGGCCGATGCGATCGGCATGCGGGTCGCGGCCTATGACCCTTTCGCCCCGGACGAGGCCTTCGGTGCCGTGGTCGGGCGCGCGGCCGATCTCGACACGCTGCTGCGCGAGAGCGACGTCGTCAGCCTGCACTGCCCGCTGACCGACCGGACCCGGGGGCTGATCGGGGCGCGGGAGCTGGGGCTGATGAAGCCGACCGCGTTCCTGATCAACACGGCGCGGGGCGAGGTGGTCGACGAGCCCGCTTTGGTGCAGGCCCTGCAGGCCGGGACCATCGCCGGTGCCGGGCTGGACACCTTCGCGCCCGAGCCGCCCGCCTCGGACAACCCGCTGTGGCGGCTCGACACCGTGATCGTCTCGCCGCATGTCGGCGGGGTGACCGAGGAGGCTCGTCGTGAGGTCTCGCTGCAGACGGTGCGCAACGTCCTCGCGCTGCTGAGGGGCGAGGAGGTGCATCCGCGCTACGTCGTCCGCGGCTGAACAGTCGGCTTTCAGAGAGGCCGCCCGACCGGCGGCGTGCCGTGGGTGTGGAAGGAGTCGATCGTCTTCAGGCCCCAGGCCTGGCCCTTCCTGCGCTCCTCCTCGGTCCAGACGATCGGCGTCCAGTCGGGCGCCAGGACCAGGCGGGCCCCGGCATTCGCCACCTCGACGCGGTTGCCGCCGGGCTCGTAGACATAGAGGAAGAAGGTCTGCTGCACCGCGTGCTTGTGCGGGCCGGTCTCGATGAAGACGCCGTTCTCCAGGAAGATGTCGGCCGCCCGCAGGATGTCCTCGCGCGAATCCAGGGCGTAGGTGACGTGGTGGAAGCGCCCCCGGGTGCCGGTGTGGTCCCTGGTGTAGGCGAAGTCGTAGCTCTTGTTGGTGAAGGTCAGCCACGTCCCGGCCTCGGTGCCGTCGTTCAGCACGATCTGCTCGGTCAGCCGGGCGCCGAGATAGGTCTCGAAGAAGATCCGGTTGGCCTTCACGTCGGCGGCGAGGCCGTTGAAGTGGTCGAGGCGGCGGACATTGACGCCGCGGGCCGGAAAGCGCTGGGCCTGGTTCTTCAGCGCCGGCTTCAGCTCCGCCGGCGCCTGGTACCACTCGGTCTCGTAGTAGAGCTCGATGACGTGCCCGTCCGGGTCATGGCAGCGATAGGCCGGGCCGTGGCCGAGCTCGTCCTCGGCCCAGCCGATCTCGTGGCCGGAACCCTTGAGCGCGGCGACACGCCGCTCCAGCGCCTGCGGGCTGCGGGTGCGGAAGGCGGCGTGGCCGAGGCCCGAGGTCTTCGACCCGGTCAGCACCAGCGAAGTCCGCTCGTAGTCGTCCCAGCCGCGCAGATGGACGGAGCTGCCCTTCTGGCCGCTCACCGTCATGCCCATGACGTCGACGAAGAAGTCGAGGCTCTTCTCCGGCACCGGGCTCAGGATCTCGACATGGCCGAGATGCGCGACGTCGAGATTGGGTTCGGGCGACATCGGATCAGCCCGGCAGCTCGTCGACATAGGTCAGACCCGCGGCGGCCAGCGCCTCCCGCATCCTGTACATGTCGAGCCCGAGCTCGCCGGCGGCCAGGCGGGCGCGCTTCTCCTCCTCGTTGGCGACGCGCTTCTCGCTCAGCGCCAAGACCTCCGCGGCCTGTGCGCGCGGCACGACGACGACCCCGTCATCGTCGGCGACGATCGCATCGCCGGGCACGACATGGGCGCCGGCGCAGACCACCGGCACGTTGACGCTGCCGAGCGTCGCCTTGACCGTGCCCTTGGCCGAGATCGCGCGCGACCAGACCGGGAAGCGCATCTCGGTCAGCGCCTTGACGTCGCGGCAGCCGGCGTCGATCACCAGCCCCGCCACGCCGCGGGCGCGGAACGACGTCGCCAGCAGCTCGCCGAACATGCCGTCGGTGTTGTCGGTGGTGCAGGCCACCACCAGCACGTCGCCGGGCCGGCACTGCTCGACCGCGACATGCAGCATCCAGTTGTCGCCGGGCTGGGCCAGCACGGTGACGGCGCTGCCGGCGATCGCGGCACCGGGCCAGACCGGGCGCATATAGGTCTTCAGCAGGCCGACCCGCCCCATGGCCTCGTGCACGGTCGACACCCCGCAGGCGGCGAGGCGCCGGGCGACCTCCGGCTCGACCCGGCGGATGTTGCGGACGACGACGGGCTTCATGCCAGCACCTCCAATGCCTCCGGTAACAGGGCGTGCAGGGCGATGATCCCGCCGGCGCGCCAGACGAAGTCGCCCGGACAGGGTCGTCACGCGAGGTGACGCTTGAACCACGCGATCGTCCGGTCCCAGGCCAGCTTGGCGGCGGCCTCGTCATAGCGGGGCGTGGAGTCGTTGTGGAAGCCGTGATTGGTGCCGGGATAGATGTAGGCTTCGTAGGTCTTGCCCTGGGCCTTCAGGGCGGCCTCGTAGGCGGGCCAGCCGGCATTGATGTTGGCGTCGGTCTCGGCGTAGTGCAGCAGCAGCGGCGCCTTGATCCGCGCCACGTCCTCCGGCTTCGCCTGCCGGCCGTAGAACGGCACCGCGGCGCCGAGCTCGGGATAGGCCACGGCCGCGGCGTTGGCGACGCCGCCGCCGTAGCAGAAGCCGGTGATGCCGACCTTGCCGGTCGTCAGCTCGCTCTTCATCAGGAATTCGACCGCGGCGAAGAAGTCGTTCATCAGCTTGGCGGGATCGACCTTCTGCTGCAGCTCGCGGCCCTTGTCGTCGTTGCCGGGATAGCCGCCGACCGAGGTCAGGCCGTCGGGGGCGAGCGCGACGAAGCCGGACTTCGCCACGCGCCGCGCCACATCCTCGATATAGGGGTTGAGGCCGCGGTTCTCATGGACCACGACCACGCCCGCCACCCGGCCGGTGGCCTTGGCGGGGCGGACCAGATAGGCGCGGACCTCGCCATTGCCGTCGGGCGACTGGTAGGTGATGTACTCGGCGACGATGTCCGGGTCGGTGAACGCGACCTGCTGCGCCATCGCGTAGTTCGGGCTCAGCGACGCCAGGACGGCCGCCGCGCTCAGCCCGGCGACGGCGAAGGTGCCGGCGCGGTCGAGGAACTCGCGCTTGGTGATCTTCCCATGGACGTAGAAGTCGTAGAGCTCGAGCAGCTCCGGCTGGAAATCCTTGGCCGTGAGACGGGTCATGGTGCGTTCCCCCTTTCCAGGCCGCTTCGCGAATCCCGAAGCGGCTAACCCACCTCACGTTCGTCGCGGCCGGAACCGTCGCTCGCGCGGCGTCGGCATTGCCCTCACGCCCGCGGCGGCGGCAGGAGGGGGCGCTCGACCAGGACCGCCTGACCTCCGAACCGGAGGCCGGCTCCTCGGGCCGACGGCGCCTATGGCTCGCGGACGCGGGCAACCAGGGCCCGGGCGCCCGCCGGCGACAGGCCGTCCATGGCGCGGCCGGTCAGCCCGGGATGCTCCGAAGCGGTCAGCCGGGTCAGGACGTCGCCCGGAGGCATCTCCAGCAGGACGGCGGCGCCGTGCTCGACCATCAGCGCGACGCTGTCGGACCAGCGCACCGGATGGGCCAGGTTGGTCGCCAGCTCCTCCCGCACTCCGGCGGCATCGCGCAGCATCCGGGCCCGGCGGTTGCCGACCATGGCGATGCGCGGCGTCGCGACCGGCACCGCCTCGGCCTCCGCCGCCAGCGCCGCCGCCGCCCCGTCCATCAGCGGCGCATGCGACGGCACGGCCACGGCCAGCCGCTCCGCCCGCCGGGCGCCGGCCTGCCGGGCCGCCTCGATCGCCCGGTCCAGCGCGGCGTCGGCGCCGCTCAGCACGAACTCCGCCGGTCCGTTGAGGTTGGCGAGGTACAGCGGCGCGGCCGCGCCGTGGATCGCGCCGACGATCGCCTCGACCCGGCGCTGCGGCAGGCCGGTCACCGCGACCATGCCGAATCCGGCCGGGCAGGCCTGCTCCATCAGCCGCGCCCGGCGGTCGACCAGGCGCAGCGCGTCGGCGAAGCCGATCGCCCCGGCCGTCACCGCGGCGGCGAAGGACCCGACCGACAGGCCCGCGACCATGGCGGGGACGACGCCCTCCGCCGCAAGGGCCCGCGCCGCGGCCACGCCGGCGACGGTCAGGCCGGTCTGCACCGACACCGTCGATTGCAGGGCGGCGCC
The DNA here is from genome assembly GCF_042743185.1 of Inquilinus sp. NPDC058860. NCBI lineage: Bacteria > Pseudomonadati > Pseudomonadota > Alphaproteobacteria > Rhodospirillales > Rhodospirillaceae > Inquilinus > Inquilinus sp. NPDC058860. The sequence continues at coordinate 6,044 of NZ_JBHYMS010000020.1, forward strand.
TTCGTCCAGCGTCAGGACGTCCAGCCCGAGCACGGCGCCTGCCTCCTGCAACGTGGCCGTGACGGCCGGATGGTCCGGCAGGCGGTGCAGGAAGCCGGGGCTCTGCGCGCCCTGGCCGGGGAACAGGAAGGCGAGGCTCATGCGGGCTCGACCCAGGGATTGCGGACCAGCCGCGGCCCCTGGAGCGTCTTGACCACCGCTGCGCCGCCGGCGGCGATCTCGGCCAGGCTGCAGGCGCCGAGCGGCGTCTCCACCGCGATGTCGGCCGGCAACGCAGCCAGGGCGGCGAGCAGGCGGCCGGCCTCGCCGCGGCCGATCCGGCCCGGCGCGCGCAGGACGATGTCGAGATCGCTCTTCGGATGCGCCGCGGGATGACCGGTGGCGAGCTCGAAGCCGATGCTGCCGGCCGGGCCCCAGCCCGATCCGGCGAGCAGGGCGGCGACGGCATCGAGCGCGGCCAGCGCCGGGATTTCGGTCCGGCGCGGATGCCCCCGCCAGGTGCGGGCTGCGGCCAAGTCCTGCGGCGTGCGGCACTCGACGACCGTGGCCGGCGACAGCCAGGCGGCGCACCGTTCGGAGCGGCCGTGCCCGCGGATTCCGACCGGCAGCAGGCCGCCGAAGGGCAGCGCCCGGCGCACCACCACCCAAGGCGCCGCCGCCAGCGACGCTGCCGTCCAGCCGGGCAGGTTGCCAGCCAGCTCGATGACGGCTGCAGTATCGACTCGCAGCAGGTCGTGCGGTTGAAACGGTCCGGCAAGCGGGGCAGCGCCCGCTTCTTCCAAGTCCCCCCTCCCCTTGCGGGAGGGGGGCAGGGGGAGGGGTCTGCGCGCGTCCGCGCGCGAATGGGAAAAGGATCGCGGGGCAGATCCGCCAGCGTGTTGAGCGAGCGGAGAGAACTCCCTCCCCCTATCCCCCTCCCGCGAGGGGAGGGGGGACTCATGAAGCAGGCTGTTGTTCCCGTCTTCGTTCATCTCACTCGGCGTCCCATTGCTCGGCCAGGCGCCGGCGCACCTCGATCGAGGCGGCGCGACCCTGCCGCGCCTCCGGTGAGGCCAGGCGCGAGGACAGGTTGCGGCGGCCCGAAGTGCGGATGTCGGCCACCGCCGCCGCCAGCTCGGCCCGCACCCGTTCGACATCGGCGGCGTCCGGCGCCTCCGCCGAGACTCCTTCGATCAGCCGGTGCAGCAGCCCGAGCCCGGCATAGGCGCGGATGCCGTAGGCCATCGGCGGGATCTGCTCGCCCAGCCGGTCGAGCTCGGCGACCGTGCGGCGGGTGACGCGTGCCGCGGCCTCGCGGCCCATCGCATGCACCAGCACGCCGTCATCGGCCAGCGCCAGGATCCGGTTGGCCTGGTAGCCATGGGCCAGGAAGGCGCCGGACATCGCCTTGCCGACCAGCAGCGCCACCACCGGATGCCCGGCGAGCCGGGCCGTGGCATAGGCGTCGGCCGCCGCGGCGCAGGCCAGGTGGATGCCCAGCATCTCCTCCTGCCGTCCATAGGCCTGGCTGGTCACGTCGACCACCGCGACGATCGGGCGTTTGGCGCCGTCCCGGTCGGCTTCGATCGCGGCCCGCACCGCCGCGGCCAGGCCCCAGCCCTCGTCCAGCCCGACCTCGCCGTGCCGGGCCCGCGGGAAGCGGTTGGCCGGGTCGGGCACCACCGCGATGAAGCGGGCGGTCTCGCCGCCCAGCGGCGCGTCGGCGGCCAGTACGGTCGAGGTGCCGTCGACGGCGCTTCCCGGGCCGGCCAGGGCCGAAAGCCAGATCCGGCCCCGGCTGTCGGAAGACATCGTGCTCATGACACGCTCTCCTCGCCCCACAATTCTCTCAGCCGTTCCGGCGTCGGCGGCGCGGCCGGGTCGATCGCCGCCAGCCGCGCCCGGTACAGCTCGGCCGCCGCGCTGCGATGCTGCTTCGGCAGCCCGGCGCTGAAGGCGGCGCGCACGGCGTCGGCGATCGTCCCGGCATCGTCCGCGACCAGCGCGTCGACGAAGCCGGCGGCGCGGCGCTGCTCGCCGCCGATCAGGCTCCAGATCAGCTTGCGGTCGGAGGAATCCAGCTCCTCGATCCCGGCCTCCTGCTCGATCACCTCCGGCCCGTTCATGCCCAGCCGGGCCTGCCGGGTGACGATCAGCGTGCTGCACAGCGCCGCCGCCAGCGACATGCCGCCGAAGCAGCCGACCATGCCGGAGACGATTCCGACCACCGGCACATGCGGCCGCAGCGCCAGGATGGCGGCCTGGATCTCGGCGATGGCGGCGAGGCCGAGATTGGCCTCCTGCAGCCGCACGCCGCCGGTCTCGAACAGGATCACCGGCCGGGTCGGGATGCCGCGCTCATGGTCGGCCAGCGCCCGCTCCAGCGCACCGGCGATCTTGGCGCCGGCGACCTCGCCCATGCTGCCGCCCTGATAGGCGCTCTCGATCGCGGCCACCACCGCCGGCCGGCCGCCGATGCGGCCGCGGGCCAGCACCACCCCGTCGTCGGACTGGGCGACGATGCCCTGCAGCGGCAGCCAGGGCGAGACCAGTCGGTCGAACGGCCCCAGGATCTCGCGGACGCTGCCCTCGTCCAGCAGTGCGCGGGCGCGGTCGCGGGCGGTCAGCTCGATGAAGCTGTTGCGGCTTGCGATGGCGTTCATGACTTCGCCGCCTCCACCGCCTGCTCCAGGCGCAGCGCCACCATGCCGGGCGTGGCGCCGAAATCGTTGATCTCGACCGCGGCGGCGACGCCGTGGCGGGCGATGAAGCGGTCCAGCACCGCCCGCCACACCGCGCCGTAGCCGTCGACGCTGGTGGTGACGCGGATATGCGCCTGGCCGTCCGGCGAGGGCTCGATCAGCACCTCGAGATTGCCGGAGCCGACGACGCCGACATGGGCGCGCTTCGGCACGGGCGTCGTCGCGGGATAGTCGAAGCTCAGGCGTTCCATGGGGCGAAGCTCCGGTCGATGCGGTCGAGGAACAGGGCGGCGGCCAGCAGGTCCGCCGATCCGCCGGGCGACACCCAGCGGGACAGGAGGTCGGCGTCGAGCGCCTGCAGCGCCGCGCGGCCGGCCGGGGTGGCGGTGCCGCCGGCCGCCAGCACGGCGCAGGCGCCGGACTGTGCCGCCTGCAGGGCAGGGCGGCCGCCGCGATGCAGCAGGCAGGTGTCGTCCAGCGACGCCATCACGGCCAGCAACGCGTCCAGCCGGGCTTCCTCCTCGGTGGCCCCGGCGGCGCGGCTGGCCCGCAGGGCGGGGAGGGCGATCGCGACCACATGCGGGAAGCCGGCCTGCGCCTCGCCGCGGGCGCCGGCCGCGCCATGCGCCTGCCGCACCTGCTCGCCGTTGCTGGTGTGACGCGGCGCGAAGCGGTCGGGCCATTGCGCGATGGCAGCCGCCGCGCCGGCGATCCGGCAGGGGTCGCCGGGGCCGGCGATCACCGCCCCGGCCAGCAGCAGACCCAGCGCCCAGATCGCGCCGCGATGGGCGTTGCTGCCGCCGGTCGCCGCCATCATGCGGGTTTCGCCGGCACGGCCGATCGCGGCCAGCTCTTCGCGCAGCGCCTGGTCCGGCGCACGGCCTTGAGCAACCTCGGCCATGGCGCGGAATGCGGACCGCAGGGCGCGGGCGCTGCGGCGCAGCGTCTCCAGGTCGAGGTCGCGATGCGCGCCGGGGCCGCGCCGGTCGACCAGCCCGGGCTTCGGCGTCAACTCCGCCTCCTCGACCAGCGCCCAGACGGCGAGGTCGGCGAGAGCGTGGGGACCTATGGCATTCGCATGCCGTTCTGTTCTAGTCCCCCCTCCCCCTGCGGGAGGGGGGTAGGGGGAGGGGTCTGCGCGCGTCCGCGCGCGAATGGGCAAGGTGCCGGATAGGCCGATGTGTCAGGATCCTGGCCGGATCGAGCGGAGAGAACCCCCTCCCCCTATCCCCCTCCCGCGAGGGGAGGGGGGACTCGTTGAACTTCGGCCGGTGCCCTGGATCGGCCTAGCGGCTGGCCGGGATGATCTGGCGGCGCCAGGGGGCCAGGATCGACTCCCGCATGTCGCCGATGGTCATCCAGTCGATCGGCACCAGCTTGGCCTTCTGCGCCGGGTCCAGCAGCGGGATGCGCTTGCCGGTCTCGGGCGGGATCGCGGCGTCCTTGTTCGAGGGCGCGTAGAACATCGCCTCGGAGAAGCGCTTCTGCGCCTCGGCCCCCAGCGCGTAATCCATGAAGGTCTCGGCCGCCTCGCGGTTCGGCGAGTTGGCGATCAGGCTGATCACATTGACCTGGGTGATGGTGCCCTCCGCCGGCGCCACCGACCCCAGCCGGCCCTCGGTCTGGTCGGCGTAGAACTGGCTGCGCGCGTTCCAGCCGATCGCCAGCGTGGCGGTGCCGTTGGCGACCAGGGTGTAGGCGTCGGGCTTCGGTTCCCAGGTCTGGATCAAGGGCGCCATCTCGACCAGCTTGTCGACGCCGGGCCCGACGCCCTGGCGGTAGTCCTCGGCGCCGGCCATGCGGTTGGCGATCAGGGTCAGCGCGATCGCCTGGATGTCGCCGCCGCCCTGGGCCGGCACGATGATCTTGCCGGCCTGCGCCTGGTCCCACAGCGCGGTCCAGCTGGTCGGCGCGGCCGGGAAGGTCTCGGCATTGTACAGCAGGGCCAGCGTGTCATAGGTGATCGGCGGGGCGAAGGTGCCGAGGTCGCGGCCGAGATCGCCGAGATGGGCCAGGTTGGTCAGCCGCGCCGGGTCGCCCTCGGCGATCAGCCCTTCGTCCCGGGCGATCTTGGCGACCGACAGGTCGAAGATCACGGCGTCGACCTGCGGCGCGTCCTTCTGCGCCCGCATCAGGCCCAGCGCCGTGGCCGCGTTCTGGACGCCGTAATAGGTCACGGTGATGTCCGGATGGGCGGCCTGGAACGGCTCGATCACCGCCTTGGTGTAGTTCTCCTGGAACTCGCCGCGATAGCCCATGACCGTGATCTGGGCGGCGTGGACCGCGCCGGTCGCGGTGATGGCCAGGATGGAGGCGAGACAAAGGGATCGCGCGCAGGAGGCGAGTGTCATGGTCGTGTCCCTGTTTGTGCCGTGGCGGCCGCCGTCGGGGGCGGTCTGCGGGCGCCGGTCGATCGCCGGCGGCAGGGACACGCTGGGGCAGGCGGCCCACCCCGTCTAACGGGTTTTTCTTATCGCCCGATAAGATTTCCCAGGCTATCCCGCCCGGACCAGGCAGGCCGCCTCGGTGCCGCCATCGGCCGGGCGCAGCGCCGGGCGGGTCGTGGCGCAATCCTCCACCCGGATCGGGCAGCGGCTGACGAAGGGGCAGCCGGCCGGCGTCGCCAGCGGGCTCGGCAGGTCGCCGGACAGGATGATCTTGCGGCGCTGCCGCTGCGCCCGCGGGTCGGGCAGCGGGATCGCCGACAGCAGCGCCTCGGTGTAGGGGTGGCGCGGCGCCGCGAAGACGGCGTCGGTGTCGCCCTGCTCGACGATGGTGCCGAGATACATCACCGCCACCCGGTCGGCGATGTGGCGCACCACCGACAGGTCGTGGCTGATGAACAGATAGGCCAGGCCGAGCTGGTCCTGCAGCCGCACCAGCAGGTTCAGGATCTGCGAGCGGATCGAGACGTCGAGCGCCGAGACCGGCTCGTCGCAGACCATGAGCTTCGGCGACAGCGCCAGGGCCCGGGCGATCACCACCCGCTGGCGCTGCCCGCCCGACAGCTCGTTCGGATAGCGCTGCGCATAGGATCCGGGCAGTCCGACCAGGTCCAGCAGCTCCGCCACCCTGCGGCGCCGCTCGGCACCGGGCGTGCCGCGGATCGCCAGCGGCTCGGCGATGCTGGCGTCGATCCGCATCTTCGGGTCCAGCGCGGCGCTCGGGTCCTGGAACACGATCTGCATGGCGCCGGCCAAAGCGCGGCGCTCGGCCGGGGCGGCATGGGTGACGTCGCGGCCCTCGAAGGTGACGGTGCCGCGCGTCGCCCGCTCCAGCCCCAGGATGGCGTAGCCGGTGGTCGACTTGCCGCAGCCGCTCTCGCCGACCAGCGCCAGGGTGCGGCCGGCCTCGAGGTCCAGCGAGATGCCGTCCACCGCCTTGACCACGGCGCCCTTGGCGGCGCCGCGGACCGGGAAATGCACCGCCAGGTCGCGGACGGAGAGCAGGCTCATGCCAGCGCCCCCACGCGGTCGCCGTGCCAGCACGCGGCCAGGTGGCCGGCATCGCCCGTCGCCGGCTCCAGCGGCGGCGCCTCGGCGCAGCGCTCATCGGCCAGCGGGCAGCGGGTGCGGAAGCGGCAGCCCTGCGGCCAGTGCGCCGCGTCCGGCACGGCGCCGGCGATGGTCTTCAGCTCCTCGCGGCGCGGGCCATCCAGCCGCGGCACGGTGGCCAGCAGCAGCCGGGTGTAGGGGTGGGCCGGGGCGTCGAAGATGGCGTCGACCGGCCCGCTCTCGACCACCGTGCCGCCATACATCACCGCCACCCGGTCGGCCATGTCTGCGACCACGCCCATGTCGTGGGTGATCAGCAGGATGGCGCTGCCGGCTTCGGCCCGCAGCGACTTCAGCAGGTCCAGGATCTGCGCCTGGATGGTGACGTCCAGCGCCGTGGTCGGCTCGTCGGCGATCAGGATCTCCGGCCGGCAGATCAGGGCGGACGCGATCATCACCCGCTGGCACATGCCGCCCGACAGCTCGAAGGGGAACTGCCCGGCGCGGCGCTCCGGATCGGCGATGCCGACCCGGGCCAGCATGGCCACGGCCTCGGTGCGGGCGGCCGCGGCCGAGGCGCCGCGATGCAGCCGCAGGCTCTCCGCCACCTGGTCGCCGACCCGGACCAGCGGGTTCAGCGACGCCACCGGCTCCTGGAAGATCACCGACACCCGGTTGCCGCGCAGGTCGCGCAGCGCGGCCTCGTCCAAGGCCAGAAGATCGGTGCCGTCCATGGCCACGGTGCCGCTGGCGACGCGCGCGGCGGCCGGCAGCAGGCGCAGCACCGACAGGGCGGTCAGGCTCTTGCCGCAGCCGCTTTCGCCGACCAGGGCCAGCACCTCGCCGCGGCGGATCGACAGCGACACCCCGTCGACCACCGACCGGCCGCCGATGGCGACCTTGAGCCCGTCGATGGCGAGAAGGGGCGCCTCAGCCGCCATCGGCCGGCCCTCCGACCGCAACGCCGGACCACGGGCTGGTCGGATGCGCCATGCCGACCGTCTCTCCGGTCTCCGGATCGTGTGAGGCGGCCGAGGCGATGGCGAAGTTCACCGGATACAGCGTGTCCTCGACGATCTCGACCGGGAAGTCGCGGGCGACCGTGGCGGCGACATCCGGCGCGGCCTGGGCGTTCACCTTGATGGTCGGCGTGCTGGCATCGACGCGCGGCGTGTGGAACGCCTCCTCCAGCGTCATCCCGTAGTCGACGAGATAGGAGATCAACTGCAGCAGGGCCGGGAAGATCGACCGGCCGCCGGCAGCGCCGATCGCCAGCTCCGGCCGGCCGCCGCGGCCCAGGATCAGCGGGCACATGTTCGCCAGCGGCTGGGCGCCTCCGACCATCGAGTTCGGCTGGCCCGGCCGCGGGTCGAACCACATCATGCCGTTGTTCATCAGGATGCCCGCGGCAGGCAGCGCCACCTTCGACCCGAAGCGGGACAGCAGGGTGTTGGTCAGCGAGACGAAGTTGCCTTGCGCGTCGACCACGGAGACGTGGCTGGTGCAGCCGGGGTCGCGGGCCAGGCCGGCATGGCCCATACCTGTCAGGCGGCGGCGATAAGCCTCGCGCGCCGCGCGGGCATAGGCCAGCGCCGCCCGCGCATCCGGCCGATCGCCCCAGGCGGTTCGCGGCGCCAGCAGCTCCAGCGCCGCCAGCAGGCTCGGGCCGCCGCTCAGCCCCGGCATGGCCCAGACATCCCGGCCGCGATAGGCGCCGCGCAGCGGCTCGGTCCAGCGCGGCCGGTAGGCGGCGAGGTCGGCGGCGGTGATGCGGGACCCGGCCTCGGCCAGGTCGGCCGCCAAGCCGCGCGCGGTCTCGCCCTCGTAGAAATCGCGGGCGCCCTCGCGCGCCAGCCGCCGCAGCATCCGCGCCTTGGCCGGCATCGGGCGGTGCTTCCCATCCCCCGCCTTCGGGGCCTCGCCATTCTCCAGCAGCAGCGCGGCGGTCGGCGCGAAGCGGGCCAGGGCCGCGGCCTCGATCGACAGGCAGAAGGCGGCGTACCAGTCGATCTCCAGCCCGCGCTCGGCATGGTCGATGGCGGGCGCCAGCGCCTCGTCCCAGCCGATGCTGCCGAAGCGCTCCAGCGCCGCGGCCAGTCCGGCGACGGCGCCGGGGATGCAGATCGAGCTGCCGCCGATCAGGTTGCGGTCCTCCACCACCGACGGCCACTGGAACCAGTTGCCGGTGTCGGCCCCCGCCAGCGGATAGTCGGCCGGGTCCAGCGCCGCCGGGGCCCGGACGTTGAAGTCCAGCGCCGAGACCGCGCCGCTCGAGCCGTCGGCATGCAGCAGGAAGCCCCCGCCGCCGACGCCGGACAGCCAGGGCTCGACCACGCTCAGCACCAGCGCCGCCACCACCGCCGCATCCATGGCGTTGCCGCCGCGGGCCAGCACCGCCGCGCCGGCCTCGGCGGCATAGCGATGCTGGGCCGCGACCAGGCCGTGGCGGCTGCGGATCTCGGTCTTGCGCCCGCTCACATTCATGCCGTGCGCCCGAAGCGGCGCGGCTCGACCGGGCCGGGGATGGCGGAGGCGGCGACGAAGCGCCCGGCATTGGCCGACCCGGCGTGATACGCCGCGACCTCGCCGACCGTGGCGATCCAGACGCCGGGCGCCGTGGTGATCCGCTCCAGCAGGCGTTCCAACAGCCGCAGCCGCTGGGCGCGGCCGGAGATCCAGTCATGCACGGTCAGCATGAACAGGCCGTTCAGGCGGCGCAGGCCTTCCCACTCGTCCAGCCAGCCCTCCAGGATCGGCCCCGGCGCCTCGGGCGGCCACTGGTCGGTGCCGCCGCCGGAGAACTTGAAGAACACGGCGTCGTCGATCGCCCATTGCACCGGCACCTCGACCACCCCGTCGATCTCATAGGGGTGGTCGGCGCCCGCCAGCGAGCTGTCCCAGAAGCCGTGCCGGCGGACCTCCGCCAGCATGTGCGGGGTCATCTCCCAGGCCGGCGACCGGAAGCCCTTCGGCACCGCGCCGGTCTGGCGCCGAAACACCTCGATCGCCGCCTCCAGCGCGCCGGTGAACTCGGCGTCGCTGCTCTGCGCCACGATCTCGTGGAAGAAGCCGTGCAGGCCGATCTCGTGGCCGCGCTGCAGGAAGGCCGGCAGCAGCTCGGGGTTGGCCTCGGCCACCGCGCCGGGCACGAAGAAGCTGCCCTTGACGCCGAAGCGGTCGAGCAGGTCGAGCAGCCGCCAGATGCCCATCCGCGGGCCGAAGCGCCGCTGCTCCAGCTGGCCCAGCGAGCGCGTCGCCTCCGGCGCCCGCTGCTGCCAGAGATAGGGCGAATCCGCGTCGACATCGACGGTGAAGCAGAAGGCGCTGTCGCGGCCTTGCGGCCATTGATAGCGCGGCCAGGGCTGGACCATCGGATCCTCCTTACAGCGGCGACTTCTTGGCCTGGTACACGGCCATCGACCCGATCGAGTTGCCGCCGTCGACGGTCATGGTCGACCCGGTCATGTAGGCGGCGGCGTCGCTGGCCAGGAACAGCACGGCGTTGCCGACATCGGCGGCGGAGGAGGGGCGGCCGAGCGGGATCGACCCGCTGGTGGCCTCGACATGCTCCTGGGTCAGCAGGCTGACCTTGCTGCCGGCGATGAAGCCGGGCTCGACCGCATTGACCCGGATGCCGAACTCCGCCAGCTCCAGGGCGAAGCCCTTGGTCAGCCGGTCCAGCGCAGCCTTGGACACGCAGTAGGGCACCACGGTCCGCCGCATCTTGCGCGACGCGCCGGAGGAGATGTTGATGACGCTGCCGGGAACCTCGGCGGCGATCATCTGCTTGGCCAAAGCGCGGGTCAGCAGGAAGGGCGCGCGCAGGTTGACGTCGAAGATCCGGTCCCATTCCTCGACATCGATGTCGAGCAGGAAGCCGCTGGGATAGACACCGGCGTTGTTGATCAGGATGTCCGCCGTGCCCCAGCGCCGGCCGATCTCGGCGGCCAGGTCGTCGATCGCGGCGTCCTTCCGCAGGTCGGCCGCATGGGCGAAGCGGTCGCCCTTGAGGTTCAGGACCAGGCGGTCGAGATCCTCCTGGGACGTGTCGGTCAGGCACAGGCGGGCGCCGGCCTCGGCGAAGGCGGCGGCGATCCAGCTGCCCACCACGCCGCAGGCGCCGGTCACCACCACGCGCTTGCCGTTCAGATCGCTCGGGATGTTCATGGATGTCCTCATCGGCTGTGGGGGTCGAGACGGTCGCGCAGCGCGTCGCCGATCAGGTTGGCGGCGAGCACGAGAAGGAACAGGCAGAGCCCGGGGAAGGTCGCGATCCACCAGGCGGTGGCGACGTAGTTGCGCCCGGTCGACAGCATCGCGCCCCAGCTTGCGGTCGGCGGCTGCACGCCGAGGCCGAGGAAGGACAGCCCGGCCTCGAACAGCACCATCAGCCCGAACTCCAGCGTTGCCACCACGGTCACGGCGCCCAGGATGTTCGGCAGGATGTGGCGGAACAGCACGCGGAATGGCCCGGCGCCCATGAAGGCGGACAGCCGGACATAGGGCCGGCCGGCGATCGCCAGGGTCTGGCCATAGGCGACGCGGGCGTAGCGCGGCCAGCGCGTCAGGGCCAGCACCAGGATGACGTTCAAGAGGCCGGGCCCGACCACGGCGACGGTGATGATGGCCAGCAGGATGGCCGGCACCGACAGGAACACGTCGACCACCCGCATCATTACCATCTCGACCGGCCCGCGCAGATAGCCGGCGAGCATGCCGAGCACGGTGCCGATGATGCCGGAGATCAGCACCGACAGCACCGCGACCAGCAGCGAGATCCGGGCGCCCCAGACCAGGCGGCTCAGCAGGTCGCGGCCGAGCTCGTCGCTGCCCAGCAGGTAGTGCACGTTGCGGGCGATGGTGCCGGGCGGCTTCAGCCGGCCCAGCAGGTTCTGCGCGTTCGGGTCGTAGGGCGCGACCAGCGGCGCCAGCACCGCGGCCAGGGCGAACAGCGCCAGCAGGATGATGAAAGGCAGGGCGCGCCGCAGCGGCCGGCGCGCGGCGGGTGCGGTGTCGACGGCGGCGCTCATCGCGCATTCCCCAGCCGGATGCGCGGGTCGACGGCGGTGTATAGCAAGTCGGTCAGCAGGTTCAGCGCGACGGTGACGAAGGATCCCAGCAGCACCACCCCCTGCACGATCGGGAAGTCGCGCGCCAGGATCGACTGCACCGTCAGCTGCCCCAGCCCCGGCCAGGCGAACACCGTCTCGACGATCACCGCGCCGGCCAGCAGGTTGGAGATCTCGAGGCCGGCCACCGTGATCACCGGGATCGAGGCATTGCGGGCCAGGTGACGCAGCAGCAGGCGCCCGGTCCCGGCGCCGCGGGCGCGGGCGGTGCGGACATAGTCCTTCGACAGCTCCTCCAGGAGGGCCGTCCGCGTCACCCGGGCGAAGGTCGCCATGCTGAGCAGGCCGAGCGCGACCGACGGCATCACCAGATGGTCGATCCTGCCGGTGGAGGAGGGCGGCAGCCAGCCGAGCGTCACGGCGAAGACGAGGATCATCAGGATGCCGCTCCAGAAGGTCGGCATGCTCTGCGCCGCCAGCACCAGCCCGGCGAGCAGCCGAGCCACCCAGCGGTCGCGCCAGAGGGCCAGCGCCACCCCGACCGGGATGCCGAGGCCGCAGGCGACCAGCAGCGCCCCGGCCGCCAGCGCCAGGGTGTAGGGCAGGCGCGAGGCGATGATGTCCAGGACCGGCACGCTCTGCACCACCGACCGGCCCAGGTCGAAGCGCGCGACCTCGCCCAGGAAGGACAGGTATTGCACCCAGAGCGGCCGGTCGAAGCCCAGCGCGTGGCGCAGCGCCTCGATATCCGCCTGGGTCGCGGTGTCCGGCACCAGCAGGTAGGTCGGGTCGCCGGTCAGGCGCTGCAGGAAGAAGATCAGCGTGGCGACGCCGAAGATCGTCAGCAGCGCCTGGCCCAGGCGGCGGAGCAGGAAGGCGGTCATGCCGGGTGCCGGTCCTCCCTCAGTCCGACCAGGACATGCGGTTCAGGAACAGGCTCTCATTCGGCGTCGGCGTCCATTGCAGCGGCCTGGCGGCGCCGTAGATCGCCACCGTCTGGAACAGCGGCACCACCGGAAGCTCGCTGGCGATGAAGGTGCTGACCTTGCGGTAATCGGCCAGCCGCCTGTCCGCGTCCAGCGTCGCCCGGGCGTCGTCCAGCCAGCCGTCGAGCTCCTTGTTCTCGACGATCGTCCAGGGATTGCCGGAATGGAACAGCTGGTACAGCGCCCCGTCGGCGTCCTGGCAGGCGCAGGAAGACCGGCTGACGGCCAGCGCCGGGCCGCCCTGGGCGCCCTGCTGGATCAGCTTCAGGAAGGTCGGGGTGTCGACCAGCTTGATGCTGGCGTCGAAGCCGATATCGGCCAGCTCCTGCTGGATCGCCTGGACCACCCGCTGGTCGAAGAAGCTGCCGGTGGCGATCTCCACCTTCGGCGTGCCTCCGACCTCGGCGACCAGGGCCTTGGCCTTGTCCGGGTCGTAGGGCAGGCCGGGGATGTCGTCGAACCAGCCGAAATGCGCCGGCGTCAGCATCTGCCCGATCGGCTTGTCCAGGCCGCCGAGGATGCCCTCGGTGATGCCCTCCTTGTCGACGGCATAGGCCACGGCCTGGCGCAGGCGCTTGTCGTCGAAGGGCGGCCTGGTCGGGTTCAGGCGCAGATAAGCCAAACGCTCGGTCAGCGTATAGAGCCGCTTGCCCTTGCCCGAGGCCTCGAGCTGGCCGGCCAGGTCGGAATCGAGCGACACCGCCAGGTCGGCGCTGCCGGCCTGGATGTCGGCCAGCCGGGTGGCGGCGTCGGGCACCGCCCGGAACACCGCGGTCGCGAACGGCCCCTTCTGGCCCCAATAGGCGTCGTTGCGGGTCAGGGTGACGGCGACGCCGCGCTGCCAGCTGTCGAACTTGTACGGGCCGCTGCCGACCGGCTTCAGGTTGAAGGCGTCGTTGCCGACCGCCTCGACCACATGCTTCGGCACGATCGACAGCTTCACCAGCTGCGCCAGCAGGGCCGGGTAGGGGCCGGCGAGGGTCAGCACGACGCTGTGCGGCCCCGTCGCCTCGGCCTTCACGATCTTGTCGAACTGGCCCTGCTGCGGGCTGGCGAGCTTCGGATCGATGATCCGGGTGACGCTGTAGGCGACATCCTCCGGCGTCAGCGTGCTGCCGTCATGGAAGGTGACGCCGTCGCGGATCTCGAACTCGACCCGGGTGTCGGACAGCACCTTCCAGCTTGTGGCGATCTGCGGGGCGATCCCGCCCTTGTCGTCGCGGGTGACCAGATTGTCGAAGATGTTGCGGTAGACGTAGTAGCTGTCCGGGTTCCACTGCAGCTGCGGGTCCAGGGTCGACGGTTCGTTGACCAGGTCGACCACGAAGCGGTCCTTGGCCTCCGCCGCGGCCGGAAGGGCCAGGGCGAAGGCCAGCGCCGCGCCCAGCAGGGCGGGCTTGAGCGGGTTCGCCATCGTCATTCCGCCCAGGACATGCGGTTCAGGAACAGGCTCTCATTCGGCGTCGGCTGCCAGTTCAGCCCCTTGGCCGCGCCGTAGATGATGGCCGCCTGGTACAGCGGCAGCGCCGGCACCTCGGTGGCGACGATCTCGTTGACCTTGGCGTAGCGGTCGAGGCGGGTGGCCTCGTCCAGGGTCGAGCGCGCCTCGACCAGCAGCTTGTCGACCTCGGCGTTGCGGTAGTTCGACCAGCCGCTGCTGCTGTGCAGCAGGGGGAACAGCACGCCGTCGGCGTCCTGGCAGGCGCAGGACCAGCGGCCGAAGGTGATGCTCGCGCCTTCCTGCGGCTTGCCCTGCGACCGCTTCAGGTAGCTGGCCATGTCGGTCATCGTGATCTTCACGTTGATGCCGACCTCCGTCAGCTGCTGCTGCACCGCCTGGACGATGCGCTGGTCGTAGACCGGGGCGGTCGACAGCTCGGCCTCGGCCTTCGCCGCGTCGCCGGCCTCGGCCACCAGCGCCTTGGCCTTCTCCGGATCGTAGGGGAAGCCCTCGATGCCCTCGGTCCAGCCGACATGGGCGGGGGTCAGCAGCTCCGCCACCGGCTTGTCGTAGCCGCCCAGGATGCCCTCGGTCAGCCCCTGCTTGTCGATGGCATAGGCCACGGCCTGGCGCAGCTTGGGGTTGTCGAAGGGCGGGTTCATCGGGTTCAGCCGCAGATAGGCGACACGCTCGGTCAGCACCACCAGCGGCTTGACCTTGTCCGACCCTTGGATCTGGGCCGCGAGGTCGCTGTCCAGGGTGACGACGAGGTCGGCGGTGCCGGCCTGCAGGTCGGCGACCCGGGTGGCGGCGTCCGGCACGGCGCGGAACACCGCGGTCTGGAACGGCCCCTTCGGCCCCCAATAGGCGTCGTTGCGGGTCAGGGTGACGGCGACGCCGCGCTGCCAGCCCTCGAACCTGTACGGGCCGCTGCCGACCGGCTTCTGGTTGAAGGCGTCGTTGCCCACGGCCTCGACCACATGCTTCGGCACGACCGACAGCTTCACCAGCTGCGCAAGGAGGGCGGGGTAGGGGCCGTCGGTCTTGATGCGGACCGTGGTCGGGCCGGTCGCCTCGGCGCCGGTGATCTTGTTGAACTGGCCCAGCTGCGGGCTGGCGAATTTCGGGTCGGTGATGCGGCGGATGCTGTAGGCGACGTCCTCGGCCGTCAGCTTCTGCCCGTCATGGAAGGTGATGTCGTCGCGGATCTGGAACTCGATCTCGGTGTCCGAGATGTATTTCCAAGAGGTCGCCACCTGCGGGACGATCTCGCCCTTGTCGTCGCGGGTGACCAGGTTGTCGAAGACGTTGCGGTAGACGTAATAGCTGTCCGGGTTCCACTGCAACTGCGGGTCCAGCGAGGACGGCTCGTTCACCAGATCTATGGTGAGACGGTCCTTCGCCATGGCCGGGGCGGCCGCCAGCATCACGGCCCCGAGCGCCGCGCCGAGCCATGCGTTCCTGATCCGCGTCATGTGATGTCCCCCTGTTGTGATGGCCGGTGCGGGCGCGTCTCGTGCGCTGCTGCCGGTCCGGTTTGTCTCCGACGCCGGCCGCGCCCCGTTCCTGCCACGTCGAGCGACGAGGGCAGGGAGAACAGGGCGTCGGTGGCGAAGTCCTGGAAGGCCGATATCGCGGCCGCGATCTCCCGCCGTGCCGCCTCGGCGTCGCCGGCGGCGAGCGCGGCGATCAGCGGCTCCCGCCCGATCGGCCGGTGGTGCCGTCCGGCGAGGTCGAAGAAGGCCGCGATCCGGTCCGCCTGGTTCCAGGCCTGGTCCAGCCAGTTCCCGACCAGCCCGCCGGCCCGGGCTGCCAGCTGGTCGAGGATCTGGCGATCGGCGCTGCGCAGCGTGACCAGCGCCTGATGATCCTCGCGCCCCTGCAGCGCGGTTCCCATGCGGGTCAGCGCCGCCAGCCGGGCGGCGGCGTCCGGCGGCAGCCGGATCTCGATCAGGCCGGGCTCGGCCACCTTGCGGGCCCGGATCACGTCGCCGATCAGCGCCCCGGTGACCGGCGCCACCCGCCAGCCGCGACGCGGCTCGACCGCGACCAGCCCTTCGGCCGCCAGGGTGGTGAGCGCAGTGCGCACGGCGGCACGGCCCAGGCCGAAGCGCAGGGCGAGCTCCGGCTCCGAGCACTCGGCATCCGGCCGCAGCTCGCACTCGATCACGGCGCGGCGCAGCCGCTTCAGGGCGAAGGCCGCCTTCGGCTCGGCGCCGGGTGCCCGGGCCTGGGCAAAGGGCGAGGACGGATCATACATGCCGACAGCGTGACATTGTACGTGACATCTCACAAGATGAATCTGATATTTTACTATCTGTGAAGATAGAACTTCTTTGCCTTCCATCTTTCAAAATCGCCTTACGAGAAACCGGTTTACTAAACCGGTTTCTGACTCTAGCTTGGTACTCGGAGGCACAATGGCGACCATTCGCGACGTCGCGCGGGAGGCGGGTGTTTCACCGGCCACGGTCTCGCGCTACCTGAACGGCAATATCGAGCTGCCGGCGGACACCGCCGGGCGGATCGATGCCGCGTCGAAGCGGCTGGAGTATCGCCCGAACCTGCTGGCCAAGCGCCTCAGCCTCGGCAGCTCCGAGACCATCGGCCTGGTCACGCCCGAGATCGCCAACCCGTTCTTCGCCGCGCTGGCCGCGGCGGCGGAGGCCGAGGCGCGACGCGAAGGCTTCTCGATCCTCTTGAGCAGCACCGGCGGGGACCTGGAGATGGAGGCCGCCAGCATCGACCGGCTGGCGGCGCGCCATGTCGACGGGCTGCTCGTCCTCACCAACCGGGTCGATGACGGGCGCCTGCGCGACCTGATCGACGGGCGCACCGACGTGGTCCTGCTCGACGAGGACGTGCCCGGCGCCAGGGTCACCCGGATCTTCGTCGAGAACGAGGCCGGCGCCCGCGACGCCACCCGCCACCTGATCGCCGCAGGACATCGTCGCATCGCCCATATCGGCGGCCCGGAGCAACTGCTGAGCACGGAGGAGCGGTTCGCCGGCTTCGCCCGGGCGATGGCCGAGGCCGGCCTTTCGGTCGAGGGCGGGCTGGTCCGGTTCGGCGCCTACGAGCGCGATTTCGGACGCGATGCCACCCGCGAGATCCTCGCCAACGGTCGGCCGACCGCCGTGTTCACCGGCAGCGACTACATCGCCGTCGGGGTGCTGCAGGAGCTGGCGGCCCAGGGCTTGTCGGTGCCGGGCGACCTGTCGCTCGCCAGCTTCGACGACATGCCTTTCGCGGACCTCCTCAGCCCGCCGATCACCACCGTGCGCCAGCCGATCGAGGCGCTCGGCCGGCTCGGCATCCGGACGCTGCTGGCGCAGATCCGGGGTGAGGAGGTTCCGCCGATCCAACGCCTGCCCACCGAACTGGTGGTCCGTCGATCCGTCGGACCGCCGCCGGGGCAGGCCAACGCGGCAGGCTGATCGCGACACCTGCCGCCCGGGGAAGAAACGCGACAACAACACGATGCAGAGGAGAGCTTCATGATCCGACTGAACGCACTGATGTCGACCGCGGCGCTGGCCGGCGCGGCGATGCTGGCCGGCGCCGCCCAGGCGCAGGCCGAGACCATCGCGCTGGTGACGATCAACCAGCAGGCCCTGTTCTTCAACCAGATCAACGAGGGCGCGCAGAAGGCCGCCGACGCCGCCGGCGCCAAGCTGGTGATCTTCAACGCCAACAACGTGCCCAGCGCCCAGAACGACGCGATCGAGACCTACATCACCCAGAAGGTCGACGGCATCGTCCTGGTGGCGATCGACGTCAACGGCGTGAAGCCGGCGATCACCGCGGCCAAGCAGGCCGGCATCCCGGTGATCGCGGTCGACGCCCAGATCCCGGACGGCGACAACGCCGCCTTCGTCGGCGTCGACAACCTCAAGGCCGGCGAGGAGATCGGCAAGCATACCGCCGAATATGTGAAGGCGCAGATGGGCGGCAGCGCCAAGCTCGGCGTCATCGGCGCGCTGAACTCCTTCATCCAGAACCAGCGGCTGGACGGGTTCAAGAAGGCGCTGACGGCGTCGGGCGTGACGGTCGACATCGTCGACACGGTGGACGGCCAGAACGTCCAGGACGTCGCCCTGACGGCGTCGGAGAACCTGATGACCGCCAACCCGGCCATGACCGCGCTCTACGCCACCGGCGAGCCGGCGCTGATCGGCGCGGTCTCCGCCGTCACCAGCCAGGGCCGCACCGGCGACATCAAGGTGTTCGGCTGGGACCTGACCGCCCAGGCGATCGCCGGCATCGACGCCGGCTGGGTCGCGGCCGTGGTGCAGCAGGACCCGGCGACCGAGGGCAAGGTCGCGGTCGAAAGCCTCTTGAAGCTGAAGAAGGGCGAGACCGTGCCGGCGATCATCAACGTGCCGGTGACCATTGTCACCAAGGCCAACGTCGACCAGTTCCGCGGCATGTTCAAGTAACCCGCCGAGGCTGCCCCTTCACCCGAAGGGGCAGCCGCCGACGCAGCGATCAAGCATGGAGGGACCGTTGGACGAACCCGTCCGCGTCCGCATGAGCGGCATCTGCAAGCGCTACGGCGCGATCCAGACGCTCGAGAATGTCGACCTGACCCTGCGCCGCGGCGAGGTGCTGGGGCTGGTTGGCGACAACGGCGCCGGCAAGTCGACGCTGAGCAAGGTGCTGTCCGGCGCCGTGACCCCGGATGCCGGCACGATCGAGATCGACGGCGCCGCGGTGCGCTTCGACAGCCCGGCCGATGCCCGCCGGCACCATGTCGAGATGGTCTACCAGGACCTGTCGCTGTGCGACACGGTCGACGTCGCCGGCAACCTGTTCCTGGGGCGCGAGCCGCGGCGCGGTGCCTTCGGCCTGTCCTTCCTCGACAAGGGGCGGATGCACGCCGAGGCGCGGACGATGCTGGACGGGCTCGGCATCCGCATCCCGAACACCTGGCTGAAGGTCGAGAACCTGTCGGGTGGCCAGCGCCAGAGCATCGCCATCGGCCGCGCCGCCTCCTTCGACCCCAAGGTGCTGATCATGGACGAGCCGACGGCGGCGCTGGCCGTGGCCGAGGTCGAGGCGGTGCTGGAGCTGATCCGCACGGTCAGCGCCCGCGGCGTCAGCGTCATCCTGATCACCCACCGGCTGCAGGACCTGTTCCTGGTCTGCGACCGCATCCAGGTGATGTATGAGGGCCGCGCCATCGCCGAGCGCCGGATCGCCGAGACCAACATCGAGGAGGTCGTCGACCTGATTGTCGGCCGGAAGTTCACCGCCCGCTCGGCCCGCATGGCCGCGGGTCCGGAGGTGCGGGCATGAGCGCGGCGGGGAGCACTGCGATGAGCGAGGACCAGGCCCATAGGGCCCGCGCGGCGAAGGCCGACCGGCCGCCGGGGCTGCGCCACCAGGTGATGGCCAATGGCGGCGTCGCCAGCATCTTCATCTTCTTCCTGGCCGTCTGCATCCTGTTCGGCCTGGTCACGGACAGCTTCCTGACCGAAGGCAACATCCTGAACATCCTGCGGCAGAGCGCGCCGCTGCTGATCGTCGCCACGGCGATGACCTTCGTCATCACCACCGGCGGCATCGACCTGTCGGTCGGCTCGATGCTCGGCCTGGTGGGCGCCCTGTCGGCCGTGGCGCTGCAGGCCGGCGTGCCCTGGCCGCTGGCCCTCGTCGGCCTGGTCCTGCTGGGCGCCGCGATCGGGGCGCTGCAGGGCTTCTTCATCGCCTATGAGGGCATCCCGGCCTTCATCGTCACCCTCGCCGGGCTCGGCATCATCCGCGGCGTGGCCCTCTTGATCACCCAGGGCTATTCGATCCCGGTCGATCCCGGCAGCGCCTTCGTCACCATCGGCCGCGGCTGGGTGGCGGGGCTGCCGCTGCCCGCGATCATCGCCGTCGCGGTGCTGGCGCTCGGCGTGGTGATCTTCACCCAGACCCGGTTCGGCCGCTACGTCACCGGCATCGGCGCCAATGCCGAGGCGGTGCGCCGCGCCGGGGTGAACATCCGGCGGGTGACCCTGCTGGTCTACGTCCTCTCCGGCGCCGCCGCGGCGCTGGCTGCGGTGGTGATCGCGGCGCGGCTGGGCAGCGGGTCGGCCAATGCCGGGGCGGGGTTCGAGCTCGACGTCATCGCCGCGGTGGTGCTGGGCGGCACCAGCCTGTTCGGCGGTCGCGGCACCATGATCGGCACCGTGCTGGGCGCCCTGACCGTGGCGGTGATCGGCAACGGCCTGATCCTGGCGCATATGTCCCCGTTCCTCACCCCGATCATCACAGGCGTGATCATCCTGATCGCGATCTGGCTCAACTTCCGGATCTTCCGGACCACGACCCGCCGCTGAGGCCCAAGATGACAACAGACACCATCGGCGTGCGCTCTGGCCAGGTCATGACCGTGCTGGGGCCGATCCCGGTCGAGGCCATGGGCGTGACTCTGATGCACGAGCACATCCTGCTCGACACCTCCAGCTGGTGGCGCCGGCCCTGCTGCGCCAGCCATATCGCCCTGGCCGAGAAGCCGATCGACATCACCATGATCGGCGAGCTGCGGATGAACCCGTTCCTGAACCGGGACAACTGCTTTCTGCTCGACACCGACCTGGCGGTGGAGGAGCTGGGCAAGTTCGCCGAGCTGGGCGGCGCCACCGTGGTCGACCCGACCTGCCTGGGCATCGGCCGCGACCCGGAGGCGCTGCAGCGCATCAGCCGGCGCACCGGGCTGAATATCGTCATGGGTTCGGGTTACTACCTCGGCCAGTCGCACCCCGAGGAGGTGCGGGCCATGGACGTCGACAGCATCGCCGAGATGATCGTGCGCGACGTCGGCGGGGCGCCGCCGCCGGAGGACGATGACGGGCCGGTGATCCCGGCCGGGCTGATCGGCGAGATCGGCGTCAGCAAGAATTTCACGGCCGAGGAGGAGAAGTCGCTGCGCGGCGCCGCCCGTGCCGCGCGCCGCACCGGCGTGCCGCTGTCGATCCACTTGCCGGGCTGGGAGCGGCTGGCCCATCGCGTGCTCGACGTGATCGAGGAGGAGGGGGCGGATCTGCGGCACACGGTGCTGTGCCACATGAACCCCAGCCACAACGACCTGCCGTACCAGAGGGCGCTGGCCGACCGCGGCGCCTTCCTCGAGTACGACATGATCGGCATGGACTACTACTACGCCGACCAGAAGGCGCAGTCGCCGAGCGACGAGGAGAACGCCCGGGCGATCGTCAGCCTGATCGAGTCCGGCCATGCCGACCGGCTGCTGCTGTCGCAGGACGTGTTCCTGAAGATGATGCTGACCCGCTACGGCGGCTTCGGCTACGGCTACATCCTGAAGCATTTCGTGCCGCGGCTGCGCCGGCACGGCGTCGATCGCGCCACGATCGACCGGCTGCTGATCGACAATCCGCGGCGCGTCTTCTCCGCCGCCCACAACACCAAGGCCTGACCTATGGCGAAGCACAAGATCCTGCTGGCGGGTGAATCCTGGGTCTCGACCGCGACCCACATCAAGGGGTTCGACCAGTTCCCGACCGTGACCTACCACCAGGGCGCGGAGCCGCTCTTGGACGCGTTGAAGGACTCGCCCTTCGCCATCGACTACATGCCGGCGCATCTGGCGCAGCGCGACTTCCCGCAGTCGATCGAGGGGCTGCAGACCTATGATGCGGTGATCCTGTCCGACATCGGCGCCAACACGCTGCTGCTGCATCCCGACACCTGGGTGCACAGCAAGCGCACGCCGAACCGGCTGAGGCTGCTGCGCGACTATGTCCGCGGCGGCGGCGGCCTGCTGATGTTCGGCGGCTATTACAGCTTCCAGGGCATCAATGGCGGCGCCCGCTTTCACAAGACCGCGGTGGAGGAGGTCCTGCCGGTGGAGATCCTGCCGGTCGACGACCGGGTCGAGGTGCCGGAGGGCTTCGACCCGAAGCTGGTCGCCGACCACCCGATCCTGGCCGGGCTGCCGGCCCCCTGGCCGGCGCTGCTCGGCTTCAACGAGGTCAGGCCGAAGCCGGGCGCGCAGGTGCTGGCCACGGTCGGCGCGGAATACGGCGACCTGCCGCTGCTGGTGGTCGGCGAATATGGGCAGGGCCGCACCTTGGCCTGGACCTCCGACATCGGCCCGCACTGGCTGCCGCCGGACTTCGCCGCCTGGGACGGCTATGGCCGTCTGTGGTCGCAGGCCCTGGCGTGGACGATCGGGAAGGGCTGAGCCGCCGGTGCCGTCTCCCTTCCCCTTATTGTCATGCCCGGGCTTGACCCGGGCATCCAGGGAATGTCGATGCCGCTCTGGGTGGCCCCTGGATTGCCGGGTCAAGCCCGGCAATGACAGTGGAGGAGAGGAATTGGCTCTGATACGCCGGGCATCACCATGACCATCCATGTCGTCGGCAATGCCTGTCTCGACACCCTCTACCGGCTCGAACGCTTCCCGGAGCCGGGGGAGACGATCGTGGCTGACGGCATGGCAGAGGATCTGGGCGGGAAGGGGCTGAACCAGGCGGTCGCCGCGGCCCGTGCCGGCGCCCGGGTCTGCCTGTTCGCCGCCATCGGCTCCGACCGGCCGGGCGAGGCGGTGGCGGAACGGCTGGCGGCAGAGGGGATCGACGCCGCCGGGCTGGTCCGGCTCGATTGTCCGACCGATCGGTCGATGATCCAGGTCGACGCCGCCGGCGAGAACACCATCGTCAGCGTCACCGGCTGTGCCGACCGCTTCGCCCCGCCGCAGGGCACCGATCTGGACGGCGCGCTCCAGGCCGGTGACCTGCTGCTGATGCAGGGCAATCTGCGCATCGCGGCGGTGCGGGACTGTTTCACCCTGGCCCGAGGGCGCGGCATCGGCACTGTGCTGAACCCGTCGCCGATCCGCGACTCCTATGCCTCGGTGTTGCCGCTGACCGACCTGCTGGTGGTCAACCGGGGCGAGGCCTGCCGGCTGGGTGGCGACCCCGATCCGCACCGGGCGGCGCAGACCCTCCTGCGCCGCGGCGTGCCCATGGTCGTCGTCACCCTCGGCGCCGCCGGGGCTTCGGTGCTGACGGCGGAGGGCCGGCAGGACCATCCGGCGCCGACCGTGGCGGCAATCGACACCGCCGGCGCCGGCGACCTGCTCTGCGGCGTGCTGGCCGGGCTGCTGGACCTCGGCGAGACGGTCGAAACGGCCCTGCCGGCCGCCATCCGCGCCGCGGCCATCGGCGTGACCCGCCCGGGCGTGCTGTCGTCCTTTCCAAACCGGGCGGAGATCGAGGCGATCCTGCCCCTGGCCCGAGGAGGGGCCGAGCGATGACCGAGACCAAGCCCGTGGCTGAGAACCGTGGCCATGCCATCCGCGACATCTTCGGCCGGACCAAGGCGGTGATCGGCGTCGTCCACCTGCTGGCGCTGCCCGGCGCGCCGCACCACCGCGGCGGCGGGGTCGAGGCGATCACCGACCGCGCCATGGCCGACGCCGAAGCCTATCTCGCCGGCGGCTGCGACGGGCTGATCGTCGAGAACCACGGCGACATCCCCTTCGCCAAGCCGGACGACATCGGGCCGGAGACGGCATCGCACATGGCGGTGATCGCCGACCGCATCCGGCGGCAGTCCGGCAGACCGATCGGCATCAACGTCCTGGCCAATGCCGCGATCCCGGCCTTCGCCATCGCCTGCGCGGCCCAGGCGGCCTTCGTGCGCGTGAACCAATGGGCCAACGCCTATGTCGCCAACGAGGGCTTCGTCGAGGGCGAGGCGGCACGGGCCCTGCGCTACCGCGCCCGGCTGCGGGCCGACGGCATCCGCGTCTTCGCCGACGCCCATGTCAAGCACGGCGCCCACGCCATCACCGGCGACCGCCCGGTGGAGGAGCTGGCGCGCGACGTGGAGTTCTTCGACGCCGATGCGGTGATCGCCACCGGCCAGCGCACCGGCCACGCCGCCGATCTCGACTATATCCGCACCATCGCCGGCGCCACCACGCTGCCCTCGCTGGTCGGCAGCGGCGTCACGCCGGAGAACGTCAACGCCATCCTGGGCGTGGTCGACGCGGTGATCGTCGCCAGCACGCTGAAGCGGGACGGGGTGTGGTGGAACCCGGTCGACCCGGCGCGCGTCCGCAGCTTCATCGCCGGCATCGACCGGTGACGGCGGCGATGGCTCCCCGGATTGATCAGGCACGGCTGCTGCGGCGGCTGGACGAGCTCGCCGCCTTCGGCGCCACCCCGGCCGGCGGCGTCGACCGCCAGGCGCTGTCGGAGCCGGAGATCGCGGCCCGGAGCTATGTCCTCGATATCGCCGCGGCGCGCGGCTTCCGCAGCTTCGTCGATCCGATCGGCAACCTGTTCCTGCGGCGCGAGGGCATCGACCCGTCGCTGCCGCCGGTCGTCGCCGGCAGCCATCTCGACAGCCAGCCGCGCGGCGGCCGCTATGACGGCGCGCTCGGCGTGATGGCGGCGCTGGAATGCCTGGAGGCGATCGACGATGCCGGCGTTGCCCACCGCCCGCCGGTCGAGGTGGTGGCCTGGACCAACGAAGAGGGCAGCCGCTTCGCCCCGGGCGCCATGGGGTCGATGGCCTATAGCGGCGCCCGGCCGCTGGCCGAGCTGCTGGCCAGCCGCGACGCCGAGGGCATCGCCGTCGCCGACGCCCTGCCGGCGATCCTCGCCGCCACGCCGGAGGCGGCGCCGCGGCCGCTCGGTGCGCCGCTGGCCGCCTATCTCGAGCTGCATATCGAGCAGGGACCGGTGCTGGAGGCGGAGGGCATCCCGGTCGGCATCGTCACCGGCATCCAGGGCGCCCGCTGGTTCGAGGTGACGGTCGCGGGCGAGGCCGGCCATGCCGGCACCACGCCGGAAGCCTTCCGCAAGGACGCCTTCGTCGCGGCGCAGCGGATCGTGGCCGAACTGCGCGCGGCGCTGGCCGACCGGGACGACCGCACCCGCTTCACCATCGGCCGCTTCGCCCTGCATCCCGGTTCGGTCAACACCATCCCGGCCGAGGCGGTCTTCTCGATCGACCTGCGGCATCCGGAGGAGGACCGGCTCGACGAGCTCGAAGCCGCGGTCCGGCGCATCGTCGCCGAGCGCGCGGCGCCCTGCCGGGCCGCGATCCGGCCGCTCCTGACCATTCCCGGCCGGCGCTTTCCCGACCGGATCACCGGGCTCTGCGCCGAGGCGGTGCGCGACTGTGGCCTGCTGGAGCGGCGCCTGGTCTCCGGTGCCTTCCACGACGCCCAGTTCATCGCCGGGATTTGCCCGTCCGGCATGATCTTCGTCCCCTGCCGCGGCGGCATCAGCCACAACGAGGCGGAGCATGTGGAGCCGGAGCATGCCGTCGCCGGGGCCCGCGTGCTGCTCGCCGCCCTGCTGCGGTTGGCGGCGTAGACCGTCCTCCTGACGCCGTCAGGGTGCCGCCTCGGCGAGGCCGATCCGGATGCGGCGGTTGTGGCGGCCCTTGTTGTCGACCTTGAGGATCCGGATCGGCCCGGACCGGCCGGTGGAGGCCAGATGCGTCCCGCCGCAGGCCTGGCGGTC
This sequence comes from Inquilinus sp. NPDC058860, assembly GCF_042743185.1. Taxonomy (NCBI): domain Bacteria; kingdom Pseudomonadati; phylum Pseudomonadota; class Alphaproteobacteria; order Rhodospirillales; family Rhodospirillaceae; genus Inquilinus; species Inquilinus sp. NPDC058860. The sequence goes on from NZ_JBHYMS010000020.1 coordinate 31,204, forward strand.
GAGCCCGGCGATGTCGACGATGCGGATCAGCCCGTCCGCGGTCGGCGGCGGCGTCACGGATTTTGAGCGGATCAGCCCCCGCGTGTTGTGGGCCTCGGCCAGCGGCACATAGTCGTCGCGCACGGCGAGATCCTGGCGGACGAGGTCGTTGATCTCGGGCTCGAGCGCGCGCAGCCGGTCGTTGTCCGCGTCCGGCAGGTCGAAATCGAGCCGGGCCGTCCCATCGGCGCCCAGTTGCGCCCCGGTGACGAGCGCGCCGTCGAAATGCCGGAACACCAGCGCGTTCAGGATGTGCGTGCCGGTGTGCAGCTCGCTCATCATCCGGCGGAAGTCGGGGTCGACCGCGGCCTCGATCGGGCCGGCCATCTCGACCGCGGGGTCGTCCAGCAGGTGCCAGACCTTGCCGCCGGCGGGTTCGAAGCCGGCGACCGCGACCTCGCCGCCCCGCCAGCGTAGCGTGCCGCGGTCCGGCAATTGCCCGCCGCCGCCGGGATAGAAGGGGGACCGGGCCAGCAGCACCCGGCCGGGGCGTGCGTCGATCACCTCGGTCTCGAGGACGAGGTGGTCCGGGTTCTCGTGATAGAAGGAGCGTGCCATGGCAGACGACCTGATGAAGGGAACGCAGGCAGTCTGGCGCGGGCGCGGCCGCCGCTATTGGTGGAAATCGAGGTTTCGCGCTGTGCGGATGGCATGGCCCCGCTGCCGCCCGGCATGATCAAATCCTGGGCAGTCCGCTGCCCGATTGATCTCCGGCTGGCCGCGCGCCTGCGGCCTCGCCGCGGGCCTTGACCGTCCAATTATGATGCATCAAACATGATGCGCCAATGGCACGGGATTTGCACAGCCTGACCTCGGGCGGCGGGACGGGTCCGGCCGCTCGGGGCGTCGCAGTCTGCGGCGGCCGGCCAGCAGCAGGGGAGGCGATCGAAGAATGGATATCCATGGCCTGACACGGCGGCATCTGCTCGCCACCGCCGGGGCGGTCACGCTCCTGAGCCTCGCCGAGGCCCGGGCCCAGGGCGTGGCGCCCAAGGCCGGCGGCACGCTGACCACCGTGATCACGCCGGAGCCGCCGCTGCTGGTGCCGGGCGTGAACAACCAGGGGCCGACCCTGATCGTCTCCAGCAAGATCTATCAGGGGCTGATCGGCTACGCCCCCGACCTGTCGCCCCAGCCGGCGCTGGCGAAGAGCTGGGAGCTGTCGGACGACAAGCTGACATACACCTTCCACCTGCAGCCCAACGTGAAGTTCCACGACGGCCGGCCGATGACGGCCGACGACGTGATCTTCTCGATCATGAAGTTCCACATGGAGCTGGCGCCCCGCGCCCGCGGCGTGTTCTCGAAGATCAAGGCGGCGGAGGCGCCGGACCCGCAGACCGTCAAGCTGACGCTCGATTCGCCGTTCGAGCCGTTCCTGCTGATGTTCGACGTCACCACCTGCGCCATCGTGCCGAAGCACCTCTATGACGGCACCGACTACCGCAACAACCCGGCGAACCAGCACCCGGTCGGCACCGGCCCCTTCGCCTTCGACGCCTGGCAGCGCGGCAGCTTCATCCGGCTGAAGAAGTTCGCCGACTACTGGAAGCCCGGGCAGCCCTATCTCGACCAGCTGATCTACCGGATCGTGCCGGACAGCCAGAGCCGGGCCCTGGCGCTGGAGACCGGCCAGGTCCAGATGACCCAGTTCAACGACATCGAGCCGTTCGACGTGCCGCGGTTCCAGCAGCTGCCGACGGTGATGGTCGAGACCACGGGCTGGGAGTATTTCGCGCCGCTGATGTGGCTTGAGCTCAACAACCGGGTGAAGCCGCTCGACGACGTCCGCGTGCGGCAGGCCATCAGCCACGCGCTCGACCGCGACTTCATCGTCAAGCGGCTGTGGTTCGGCGTCGGCAAGCCGGCGACCAGCCCGGTCGCCTCGGCCACCCGCTACCACGACCCCGACGCGAAGCTGCAGGCCTACGACCTGGAGGCGGCGGCGAAGCTGCTGGACGACGCCGGTCTGAAGCCCGACGCCAACGGCGTGCGCTTCACCATCAAGCACCTTGCCATCCCCTATGGCGAGATCTGGTCGCGCCTGTCGGAATACATCCGCGCCTCGCTCGGCAAGATCGGCATCCAGGTGGTGCTGGAGACGACGGACGCCGGCAGCTGGGCCAAGCGCGTCGGCGACTGGGACTACGAGACGGCGATCAACTTCGTCTACCAGTACGGCGACCCGACGCTGGGGGTCGAGCGCACCTATGTCAGCAGCAACATCAAGAAGGTGACCTTCGCCAACACCGAAGGCTACTCCAACCCCGCGGTCGACAAGCTGTTCGAGACGGCGCGCCTGTCCGGCGACCCGGAGGAACGGAAGCGTGCCTTCTATGAGGTCCAGAAGATCCTGACCGAGGAGGTGCCGGTGGTCTGGCTGATGGAGATGAGCTTCCCGACCATCCACGACCGCCGGGTGAACAACCTGATCACCACCGGAACCGGCGTGCACGCCTGTTTCGACGACGTCTTCATCGCCTGACCATGGCGCGGCTCCTGCTCCTGCTCGGCCGGCGCCTGGTCAAGATGGTGCTGGTCGTGCTGGCCGTCGCGGTCGTCAGCTTCCTGCTGATCCACGCCGCCCCGGGCGACCCGGCCAGCGTCATCGCCGGCCAGTCCGGGGCGGCGGACCAGCAGCTGGTCGACCAGCTGCGCCAGCAGTTCGGCCTCGACAAGCCGCTGATCACCCAGCTCGGCATCTATCTCGGCCATGTGGCGCAGCTCGATCTCGGCTTCTCCTACCCGCAGCAGCGCAGCGTCGCCTCGCTGATCCTGGAGCGGCTGCCGGCCACGCTGCTCCTGACCGGCACCGCCTTCCTCCTGGCGCTGCTGGCCGGCGTGGTCGCGGGCGTGGTCGCGGCGCGCCATGCCGGGCGCTGGCTCGACAGCGTGGTCACCGTCGTCGCGCTGTGCTTCTACGCCACGCCCATTTTCTGGGTCGGGCTGATGCTGGTGCTGGTGTTCAGCGTCTGGCTGAACTGGCTGCCCAGCTTCGGCAGCGAGACCGTCGGCGCCGACCTCACCGGCTTCGCCGCCGTCCTCGACACGCTGTGGTACCTGACCCTGCCGGCGGTGACGCTGGGCCTGTTCTACATGGCGGTCTATGCCCGCATGACCCGCGCCTCGATGCTGGAGGTGGCGGATCAGGACCATATCCGCACCGCCCGTGCCAAGGGCGTGCCGGAAGGGCGGATCCTGCGCCGCCACGTGCTGCGCAACGCGCTGCTGCCGATCGTCACCCTGGCCGGCATCCAGGCGGGCCAGCTGGTCGGCGGCGCCGTTTTGGTCGAGACGGTCTTCGCCTGGCCCGGCATCGGCCGCCTGGCCTTCGATGCGCTGATGGCGCGCGACTATCAGCTGCTGCTCGGCGTCTTCCTCTGCACCTCGGTGCTGGTGGTGCTGTTCAACCTGGTGACCGACCTGCTGTATCTGGTGATCGACCCGCGGGTGGAGGCGGTGTGATGGCCCGGGCCTTCCTGCGGAACAAGGGCGCCATCATCGGCCTTCTCTTCCTGGTCGCGCTCGGCCTCATCGCCGCGCTGGCGCCGGTGCTGTTCCCGTTCTCGCCCTGGGACATGCAGGGCGCGCCCTTTACCCCGCCGGGCGAGGACCAGTTCCTGCTCGGCACCGACTCGCTGGGGCGCGACGTCGCCGCCGGCATCGCCTACGGCGCCTCGGTCTCGATGCTGATCGGCGTGGTCTCGACCCTGGCCGCGGTCGGCATCGGCGTGCTGCTCGGCGCGCTCGCCGGCTATGCCGGCGGGCGGATCGACGATCTGATCATGCGCTTCACCGAGATCTTCCAGACCGTGCCCGGCTTCGTCCTGGCCATCGTCGTGGTCGCGATCCTGACCCCCAGCCTGGGCTCGATCGTCATCGCCATCGCCGTGGTCTCCTGGCCGCCGGTGGCGCGGGTGGTGCGGGCCGAATGCCTGTCGCTGCGCAGCCGCGAATTCGTCCAGGCGGCGGAGGTGCTGGGCCGCTCCCACGCCGCCATCATCTGCCGCGAGATCCTGCCCAACGTCGCCTCCTCGGTGGTGGTGCTGGCCAGCCTGATGGTGGCGACCGCCATCCTGCTCGAATCCTCGCTGTCCTTCCTCGGCCTCGGCGACCCGAACCTGATGTCCTGGGGCTTCATGATCGGCAGCGGCCGCAGCGTCATCCGCCTGGCCTGGTGGATGAGCGTCTTCCCCGGCGTCGCGATCTTCCTGACCGTGCTGTCGCTCAACCTGGTGGGGGAGGGGCTCAGCGACGCCCTGAACCCGCGCCTGGCGAGGACCCGGCGATGAGCCTGCTCGAGATCACCGGCCTCACCGTCGCCCTGCCGCCGGGCGGCGACCGGCCGAACGCCGTGTCCGACGTGTCGCTGACCCTGGCGGCCGGCGAGATCCTGTGCATCGTCGGCGAGAGTGGGTCGGGCAAGTCAGTCTCGACCGCCGCGGTCACCGGCCTGCTGCCGAAGCAGCTGCCGGTGCGGTCCGGCCGCATCCTGTTCGAGGGGCGGGACCTGCTGGCGATGAAGCCGGAGCAGCTGCGCGCCCTGCGCGGCGCCCGCGTCGGCATGATCTTCCAGGAGCCGATGACGGCGCTGAACCCGCTGATGCGGGTGGCCGACCAGATCGCCGAGGTGCTGCAGGTGCACGGGGTACGCCCCGGCAACCGCGTGGCCGAGCTGATCGCGGCGGTCGGCCTGCCCGATCCGGCGCGGATCGCCCGGTCCTACCCGCACCAGCTGTCCGGCGGACAGCGCCAGCGGGTGATGATCGCCATGGCCCTGGCGCTGGAGCCGGCGATGCTGGTGGCGGACGAGCCGACCACGGCGCTCGACGTCACCACCCAGATGCAGATCCTGCGCCTGATCCGGTCGATCCAGCGCCGGCGCGGCATGGGGGTGATCTTCATCACCCATGATTTCGGCGTGGTGGCCGAGATCGCAGACCGCGTCGCGGTGATGCAGCACGGCCGCATCGTCGAGACCGGGACGGCGCAGGAGGTGCTGAACGCGCCCGCCCATCCCTACACCCGCGCGCTGATCCGCGCGGTACCCCGCTTCGAGGGACAGGCACCGGGCGGCGCGGCCGTCGGATCGGAAATCCTGGTCGCGGCGCGCGGCATCCGCAAGACCTACCGCTCGCACGGCCTGTTCCGCCGGCCGGCGACCAAGGCGATCGACGGCGCCACGATCGAGATCCGGCGCGGCGAGACGCTCGGCCTGGTCGGCGAGAGCGGCTCGGGCAAGTCGACACTGGCGCGGACGCTGGTCCGGCTGGTGCGCCCCGACGACGGCAGCATCGTGTTCGATGGCGCCGACCTGCACCCCCTGTCGCGGGCCGGCTGGCAGCCCTATCGCCGGCGCATCCAGATGGTGTTCCAGGACCCCTTCGCCTCGCTCAACCCGCGGCGGCGGGTGGGCGAGATCATCGCCGAGGGGCCGATCGCCCATGGCGTGCCGCGGGCCCAGGCCGAGGCGGAGGCCTTGGCGCTGCTCGACCTGGTGCGGCTGGACCGCGCCGCCATCGGCCGCTACCCGCACGAGTTCTCCGGCGGCCAGCGCCAGCGCATCGGCATCGCCCGGGCCCTGGCGATGAAGCCGGAGCTGCTGATCGCGGACGAGCCGGTCTCGGCGCTCGACGTCTCGGTCCAGGCCCAGGTGCTCGATCTGCTGCGCGATCTGCGCCGACGCCTCGGCCTGTCGATGCTGTTCATCACCCACGACCTGCGCGTCGCGGCCCAGATCTGCGACCGGGTCGCGGTGATGCGCCGCGGCGAGATCGTGGAGCAGGGCGACATCGCCGCGGTCTTCGCCGCCCCGGCCCATGACTACACGCGCGAGCTCTTGGACAGCATCCCGGGCCGGCACTGGACGCCGCCGGCCCTGGCGATGGAGCCGGCGGCATGAGTGCGCCGACCGTCCTCCTGCTCTCCACCACCCTCGACCTCGGCTACCTGGTCGACCCGATGCGCGCGGCCCTGCCGGGCGCCGATGTCCGGCTGTGGCCGGACGCCGACCCTGAGGCAGTGGAGATGGCGATCTGCTGGCGGCCGCCGGCGGGCGTCCTGGCCGGGATGCCGCGGTTGCGCCTGATCCATTCGATCGGCGCGGGGATCGACCACATCACCGCCGACCCGGACCTGCCCGACCGGCCGCTGTGCCGGATGATCGACGACGGCATGGCCGCGGGGATCCGCGAATACGTGCTGTGGTCGGTGCTGTACTTCCACCGCGACTTCGACCTCGCCGCGCACCAGCGGGCGCAGCGGCTGTGGGAAGCGCGGGCGCCGGTCCCGGCCGCCGACTGGACGGTCGGGGTGCTGGGGCTCGGCGCCATCGGCCTCGGCGTCGCCGCGGCGCTGCGCGACCTCGGCTACCGGGTGCGCGGCTGGTCGCGCACCGAGAAACGGGTCGAGGGCGTGGAGTGCTTCGCCGGGGCGGAGGGGCTGGCGCCCTGCATCGAAGCCTGCGACGTGGTGGTGTCGATCCTGCCGCTGACGGCGGATACGCGGCGCCTGTTCGACCGCGAGGTGCTGTCGCGGCTGAAGCCCGGCGCGGCCTTCGTCAATGTCGGCCGCGGCGAGCAGCTGGTGCTGGACGACCTGCTGGGCCTGATCGACGAGGGGCATCTGCGCGGCGCCGTGCTCGACGTCTTCGAGGTCGAGCCGCTGCCGCCCGAGCACCCTGCCTGGCGGCATCCGGCGGTGGTGGTGACGCCGCATATGGCGTCGCGCACCGACCGGCGCGACATCGCCCGTCAGGCGGCGGAGAATTATCGCCGCGCCATCGATGGACAGCCGCTGATCGGGCTGATCGAACGCGAACGAGGCTATTGAGGAGGAGGCCCGGATGGACGGACACATGACGGCAGTGCCGCCCGGCATGACCGAGGCGGAATGGAAAACGCGCTGCGACCTGGCGGCGCTGTACCGGCTGGTCGCGCATTTCCGGATGACCGACCTGATCTACACCCATATCAGCGCGCGGGTGCCGGGGCCGGACGACCACTTCCTGATCAACCGTTACGGCGTGCTGTTCGAGCGCATGCGCGCCAGCGACCTGGTCAAGATCGATCTGGACGGCCGGGTAATCGGCGGCGCCGGAGCGGCGATGGACCAGGAGGTGAATGCCGCCGGCTTCACCATCCATTCGGCGATCCACGCCGTCCGTCACGACCTGGTCTGCATCATCCACACCCACACCGCGGCCGGCATCGCCGTCTCGGCCCAGAAGCAGGGCCTGCTGCCGATCAGCCAGCACGCGCTGAAGTTCTACGGCCGTCTCGCCTATCACGGCTATGAGGGCATCGCCCTCGACCTCGACGAGCGCGACCGGCTGGTGCGCGACCTCGGCGACCGCCAGGCGATGATCCTGCGCAATCACGGCCTCCTGGTGGCCGGGCGCAGCATCCCGGAGGCGTTCAACCAGATCTACTATCTGGAGCGCGCCTGCCAGGCGCAGATCCAGGCCCTGGCCGGCGGGGCGGAGCTGGTGCTGCCGCCGGAGGAGGTGCGCCTGCACACCGCCGAGCAGTTCCGCCGCGGCGCCACGCTTGAGCATTGCGAGAAGGGATGGAAGGCCGCGCTGGTGTTGGTCGAGGACGGGAAACCGCCCTACCGGTCGTGAGGCGGGGCCTCCGCCTCCAGCAGCTTGCGCTGCAGGATGACCTCGCCGCCCTTCAGGATGTCCTGCGCGATCGCCTGCCGTGCCGCCGCGCCGTCGCCGGCGCGGACCGCCTCCAGGACCGGATAGTGATGCTCGATCATCGACCGGCCGCCGGCCTCGTAGAGCTCGGAGATCAGCGGCCCCATCCGCATCCACAGCGGCTTCAGGATGCCGGCCAGGGTCGGCAGCCCGGCGATGGCCGGCAGCGCCAGGTGGAACTGCTCGTTCAGCGCGATGGCGCCGAGGGTGTCGGTCTTGCGGATCGCCGTCTCGTTCTGGCGGATCAGCCGCTCCAGCAGCTTCAGGTCCTTCGGCGTCGCCCGCGCCGCGGCCCGCTCCGCCGCCAGCCCCTCGAGCTCGATCCGGATGTCGCGGATCTCCAGATACTGCTCCAGGGTCAGGGACGGCACGCGGATGTCGCGCAGGCTGCGCAGGATCAGCACCTGCTCCTGCACCAGCCGCAGGATGGCGTCGCGCACCGGCGTCACGCTGGTGCCCATCTGCTGCGCCAGGTCGCGGATCCGGAGCCGCTCCCCGGGCCGCAGCGCACCCTCCATCAGCGCCGCGCCCAGCTTGCCGTAGACGATGTCGCCGAGGTTCTCGTGGTCGATCGCATCCAGGCCCGGCACCGGGCGGGGCTTCTCCGTGGGGGGCGTCGTGGTGTCCATGCTGCCGGATGGTGCGAAGGGTCTCGATGATGCATCATACATCAGTGACTCGGCGGCGGTCGAGGCCGGCCCAACGCTCTTGATGAATGGGACGATGAGATGAAGGTCTTCTGGAACGACATCCAGCGCAGCCACGCGCCGCAGTTCTTCCTGCAGCGCGGCCAGCTGCGCCGCAACTTCGAGGTGCCGGCCCGGGCCGAGGCGCTGCTGGCCGCGGTGCATGACATGAAGCTCGAGGTGGTCGAGCCGCCGGCGGTCGATCGCGCCGCGCTGCAGTCGGTCCATGCGCCGGACTATCTCGATTTCCTGGAGCAGGCCTGGGCGGAGTGGTCGGCGCTGCCCGACCACGGGCCCGAGCTGGTGCCGAACATCCATCCGAGCCCGGAGATGCTGGCCCAGGGCGCCAGGCCGCCCGGCACCATCGTCGGCCGGCTCGGCTGGTACACTGCCGACACCTCCTGCCCGATCGGGTCGCAGACCTGGGCCGCCTCCGTCGCCGCCGCGGCCTGCGCCGTCGCCGCGGCCGACGAGGCGGCGTCCGGCCGCGCCGCCTATGCCCTGGCCCGCCCGCCCGGGCACCACACCTATGCCGCCCGAGCCGGCGGTCACTGCTACCTGAACAACGCGGCGCTGGCGGCGCAGCGGCTGCGCGACCGCGGCGCGGCGCGCGTCGCCGTGCTCGATATCGACGCCCATCACGGCAACGGCACCCAGGGCATCTTCTGGGATCGGGCGGATGTCTTCGTCGCCTCGGTCCATGGCGACCCGAACCGCTATTATCCCTGGTATGTCGGCCATGCCGGCGAGACCGGGGCCGGGGCGGGGGAGGGGGCCAACCTCAACCTGCCGCTCGCCCTCGGCACCGGCGACGAAGGCTGGCTCGCCGCGGTCGACCAGGCGATCGCGGCGGTCGGGGGGGTCGATGCGGTGGTGGTCAGCCTCGGCTTCGACGCCTCGAAGGACGAGCCGCTGGCGGCGCTGCAGGTGACCGAGGACGGCTTCGCCCGGGCCGGCGAGAAGATCCGGGCGCTCGGCAAGCCGGCCGCGATCATCCAGGAGGGCGGCTATGCCGTCGATGTCCTCGGCCGGCTGCTGGCGCGCTTCTTTGACGGCTTCGCCGGCTGACGATGGACGAGCTTGAGGACAGGCGCCTCTCGCCGGAGGATGCCGAGCGGCTGGTGCGCGCCCGCTGGAGGATCGAAGGGCGCGCCGAGGCCCTGAGCAGCGAGCGGGACCAGAACTTCCGGATCGAGACCGCGGCCGGGCGGCGCGTGCTGCTGAAGATCGCCGATCCGGCCGAGGACCGGCAGGTCACGAACTTCCAGACCGAGCTGCTGCTGCATCTGGAGCGGGCGGATCCGGGCCTGCCGGCGCCCCGCATCCTGCGGGCGCTCGACGGGACGGCGGAGATCCGGATCGGCGCCGGCACCCCGCTGGTCGCCCGGCTGCTGTCCTTCCTGGACGGGACGCCGCTGGCGGCGGTGACAGAGCGTTCGCCGCGGCAGCGGTGGCGGATCGGCGAACGCCTCGGCCGCCTCGGCGCGGCGCTCGCCGGCTTCCGCCACCCGGCGGACGAGCATGAGCTGATCTGGGACATGGCCCGCGCGGCGCGGCTGCGCGACCTGCTGGGGGAGGTCGAGGACGCGGACCGCCGGGCGCTGGCCGAAGCCGGCCTCGACCGGTTCGAGCGGGCGGTGGCGCCGGCCCTGGCGGGGCTGCGCCGGCAGGTGATCCATGCCGATGCCAATCCCAGCAACATCCTGGTCGATCCCGCCGATCCCGACATGGTCGCCGGCCTGATCGATTTCGGCGACGCGGTGCGGACCGTGCTGGCCACCGATGTCGCCGTCGCCGCGGCCTACCATCTGGCCGACGGCGACGACCCGCTCGGTCCGGCGGGGGAACTGATCGCCGGCTATCACGCCGCGCTGCCGCTGCGGCCGGAGGAGGTCGAGCTGCTCTGCGACCTGATGGCGACCCGGCTGGTGATGATCGTGGTGATCGGCGCCTGGCGCGCCCGGCGCCATCCGGGGAACCGGGACTACATCCTGCGCAACAATCGGACGGCCTGGGCGCGGCTGCGGCGCCTGGCCGATCTCGACCGTCAGGCGGCCGCCGACCGCCTGCACCGGATCTGCCGGGAGGAGGCCGCCCATGTCTGATCCCCGCACCGCTGCCCTGCGCGCCCGACGCGACCGGCTGCTGGGCCCGGCCTACCGCCTGTTCTATGACGAGCCGCTGCATGTCGTGCGCGGCGAGGGCGTCTGGCTCCACGACTCCGAGGGCGAGCGCTATCTCGACGCCTACAACAACGTCGCCTCGGTCGGCCACTGCCATCCGCATGTGGTCGGCGCCCTGGCGCGGCAGGCGGCGGTGCTGAACACCCACACCCGATATCTCTCGGAAGGCGTGCTCGACTATGCCGAGCGGCTGCTGGCGACCTTCCCGGCCGAGATCGGTCATGTGATGTTCACCTGCACCGGCAGCGAGGCCAACGACCTGGCCCTGCGGGTGGCGCGCGCCGTCACCGGCGGCATCGGCGTGATCGTCACCGACTGGGCCTATCACGGCGTCACCGTGGCGCTGGCGGAGATGTCGCCCTCGCTCGGCAGCGCGGTCCGGATCGGCGACCATGTCCGCCTGGTCGCGCCGCCCGACGCCTATCGCGGCGACGGCGATACCGGCCAGGCCTTCGCCGCCCGGGTGACCGCCGCGATCGAGGACATGCGGCAGCACGGCATCGTGCCGGCGGCGCTGCTGGTCGACACCATCTTCTCCAGCGACGGGGTCTTCGCCGACCCGCCCGGCTTCCTGGCCCCGGCTGCGGCGGCGATGCGCGCGGCGGGCGGGCTGGTGATCGCCGACGAGGTGCAGCCCGGCTTCGGCCGCACCGGCGGCATGTGGGGCTTCGCCCGGCACGGCTTCGTTCCGGACATGGTCACCATGGGCAAGCCGATGGGCGACGGCCACCCGATCGCCGGCATGGCCGCGCGGCCGGAGGTGCTGGCCGAATTCGGCCGGCGGACCCGCTACTTCAACACCTTCGGCGGCAACCCGGTCTCGGCCGCGGTCGGCATGGCGGTGCTCGACGTGATCGAGGGCGAGGGGCTGGTCGCCAATGCGCGCGACACCGGCGCCTTCCTGCGGCAGGCGCTGCAGGACCTGGCGGTGCGCCACCCCGCCATCGGCGACGTCCGCGGCGCGGGGCTGTTCCTCGGGGTCGAGCTGGTGCGCGACCGGGCGACGCGCGAGCCCGACGGCGCGCTGGCGTCCCGCGTGGTCAACGGCCTGCGCCGGCGGCGGGTGCTGGTCAGCGGCTGCGGCCGGCACGGCAACGTCCTGAAGCTGCGCCCGCCGCTGGTCTTCGACCGGAAGCACGCGGAGATCCTGGTCGACGCCCTCGACCGCACGCTGGCCGACCCGGACGGGGAATAGCGCTCAGAACGCCGCCGCGCCGATCCCGAGCCCGGGATAGAGCCCGTCGAGCGCCTCGATGTCCGATCGGCTCTGGGCGATGATCCAGTCGCGGATCTCGGCCACCGCCGTGCGCATCGGCCGGGCCCGCGAATGCACCAGCTGGCACAGCCGGCCGGTGCGCATCAGGCTGCGGGCGGCGGGCACCAGCGCCCCGGTCCCGAGCCAGTGCGAGGACACCGTCGCCCAGCCCAGCGCGATGCCCTGGCCCAGCAGCGCCGCCTGCACCACGATCGCATAGTCGGAGAAGCTCAGCGTGCTTCGCGGCCCGGCCCGGTCGTCACGCAGATCCTCGAACGAATCCGGCCAGCCGGGGTCGGAGCCGGCGAGGTTGATGATGGTGTTGCCGTCGCCCGTCGCCTTCCGCCGCTCGATATAGGCCGGGCTGCAGATCGGCAGCATGATCTCGCGCATCACCAGCGAGGTCTCGTGGCGCGCATCGCCGCCGTCGACGAATCGCATGCCGAGATCGACGTCGTCGACCGGCCCCTGCAGCGGCCCGGCGATCAGCTGGAAGCGCAGGTCGACCGACGGGAACTCCTTCTGCAGCCGGTTGATCCGCGGCATCAGCCAATGGGTGGTGAAGGCGGTGGACAGCGACAGCGTCACCGTCTCGGTGCCGGTGCGCCGGGCCTCGATCTCACGGATCGCGGCCTCGATCCCGCGGAACCCCTCGGCGATGCGGCGATACAGCGACCGGCCGTCCTCGGTCAGCACGATGCCGGCGGCGGAGCGGTCGAACAGCCGCACGCCGAGATGGCTTTCCAGCCGGCCGAGCATCCGGCTGACCGCCGGCTGGGTGACGTTCAGCTCCGCCGCCGCCCGGGTGAAGCTGCCGCAGCGGGCGGCCGCCTCGAACACGAAGAGGGCGTTCGAGGAGGGCAGCATCCGGCGCAGCTGGGTCATGATCTGAGTTTATGGTCCGGCCAAGTTTTTCGCAATTGCCTCGCCCCGGGTCGTTTGCTGTGATCTACGCACGACACAAGGATCTCGGGACGCCATCGCCCGCCCTGCGGAGAACGATGCGACGGATCCGGTGACGGCCGCTCATGCCGCCATGGCATGCGGCGGCGCTCAGGGACAAGGCTCACGACCATGACGCAGCACGGCAGCACGGGCGTCTCGATCCGTTCCGTCAGCAAGCACTACGACGCGTTCCGCGCCCTCGACGACGTCAGCCTGACGATCGCGCCGGGCGAGTTCGTCTCGCTGCTCGGCCCGTCCGGCTCGGGCAAGACCACGCTGCTCAGCATCCTCGGCGGCTTCATCCAGCCGACCGCCGGGTCGGTCCGGTTCGGCGAGCGCGACGTCACCTTCACCCCGCCGCACAAGCGCGACATCGGCATCGTGTTTCAGAGCTACGCCCTGTTCCCGCACATGACGGTGGGCGAGAACGTCGCCTTCGCGCTGCGGGCGCGGCGCCTGCCGAAATCCGGCTGGGCCGGAAAGGTGGCCGGGGCGCTGGCGATGGTCGAGCTGTCCGGCTATGAGAACCGCCGCATCTCCCAGCTCTCCGGCGGTCAGCGCCAGCGTGTCGCCCTGGCCCGCGCCATCGTGTTCGAGCCGCGGCTGATCCTGATGGACGAGCCGCTCTCCGCCCTCGACAAGCAACTGCGCGATGCGATGCAGATCGAGCTGCGGCACCTGCACCGGCGGCTCGGGGCGACCATCGTCTACGTCACCCACGACCAGCGCGAGGCGCTGACGATGAGCGACCGGGTCGCCATCCTGCGCGACGGGCGGCTGGTGCAGATCGACACGCCGGAGCGGCTGCACGACCACCCGGCCGACAGCTTCGTGGCCAGCTTCATCGGCGAGGCGGCGCTGCTGCCGGTCACCCGGGCCGGGCCCGACCGGGTGGCGCTGGGCGGCGCCGTGCTGCGCTCCGGCCGGCCGATCCCGCAGTCGGGCGACCTGCTGCTGGCGGTGCAGACCGAGAAGCTGCTGATCGATGCCGGTGACGGCGGCGACGGCGCCAACCGCCTGTCAGGCCTTGTGTCGGAGATCATCTACCAGGGCGAAAGCCTGAAGGTGTTCCTGACCCTCGACGACGGCACCGTGCTCAGCCTGCGCCAGCCCAGCCACCATGCGGCGCGCAGCAGCGTCCCGCCGGTCGGCGGCCGGATCGCCGTCACCCTGCATCCCGAAGACACCATCGTCGTGCCGCGCGCCGCCTGAGGCCGCGCCATTCCTCCCGATCCACAACCCGAGAAGCAGACATGCCGTTCAGCGCCTTCAAAGTCCTCACCTTCGACGTCGTCGGCACCCTGATCGACTTCGAGACCGGAATCCTCGACTCCGTCCGGCGGATCGGCGGCCGCGCCGCGCAGGGGCTGAGCGACGACCGGATCTTCGAGGCCTACAAGCGCGGCCGCGATGCCCATCCGTACCGGTCCAGCGAGGCGATGTTCCATGTCTACAAGTCGCTGGCGCAGGAGTTGGAGCTGCCGGCTGACGACCTCGCCGCCGGGGCCTTCCAGCTCGACGTGCTGCGCTGGCCGGCCTTCGCCGATTCCGCCGAGGCGCTGCGCCGTCTGCGCCGGCACTTCCGGCTGGTGGCGATGACCAATGCCGACCGCACCGCCTTCTCCAGTTACGCCAACACGCTGGGCCAGCCCTTCGACGACAGCGTCACCGCCGACGAGACCGGGACCGCCAAGCCCGACCCGAACTTCTTCTCCTTCAACCGCGGCCGGCAATCGGCCTTCGGCACCAAGTTCGGCGAGATCCTGCATGTGGCGCAGAGCCAGCACCACGACATCGGGATCGCCCGCAAGCTCGGCTACAAGACCTGCTGGATCGAGCGCCGGCAGGGGCAGCAGGGCTTCGGCGGCACGCCGGCGGTGGCGACGCTGACCACGCCCGATTTCCACTTCTCGACGCTGAAGCAGCTCGCCGACGCCGTCGAGGCGGCCGAGCCGCGGGCTGCCTGACCGGACCGCGCCGATGATGGCCCTTCCTTCCCCCAGGCCCGGCGTGAATTCGCTCTGGGCCGCGACCGCGGGCCCGGCGCCGCGGCTGCCGGCGCTGGACGGCGACGCCGCGGCGGATGTGGTCATCATCGGCGCCGGCTACACCGGCCTGTCGGCGGCGCGCCACATCGCCGCCGGCGGTCTCGACCCCCTGGTGCTCGACGCCAGCGCAGTCGGCTGGGGGGCCAGCGGCCGCAACGGCGGCTTCGTGACCCCGAAGTTCCGCCTGTCCCTGCCGGCCATCGCCGCGGCCCATGGCCGGGACATGGCCAAGCGGATGTACGATCTGGGCCATGAGGCGGTCGATGCCGTCGAAGAGCTGGTCGAGGAGTTCGGCATCGACAGCGCCGGCTTCGCCCGGGTCGGGCTGGTCAAGGCGGCGCACACCGAAAAGGCGCTGGCCGCGGTCGCCGCTGAGGCCGAGTGGATGAAGGCCGAGATGGGCGACGGCCACATCAGCCTGCTGTCGCGCGACGAGGTGCGGGCAGAGCTCGGCTCCGACGGCTTTGTCGGCGGCGCGCTGACCCGCGGCCCCGGCTGCATCCACCCGTTGAACTATGTGCGCGGGCTGGCCGCCGGCTTGGCGGCGCGCGGCATCCGCATCCATGAGGACAGCCCGGCCTTGGCGATCCGGCGCGAGCCGGGCGCGGTGGTGGTGGAGACGCCACACGGCCGGGTGCGCGCCGCCCAGGCGATCATCGCCACCAACGCCTATTCCGATCTGACCGGCGCGACCCGCGAGATGCAGCGGACGCTGGTGCCGTTCCGCAGCGCCATCCTGGCGACCGCGCCGTTGCCGCCGGACCTCGCCGCCAGCCTGCTGCCGACCCGCCGGATCTGCAGCGAGACGCGGCGGATGATGCGCTGGTTCCGGATCGTCGACGGCCGCTTCGTCTTCGGCGGCCGCGGCGCCTTCGGCAAGGCGGATTCGCCCGCGGCCTTCGCGGCGCTGCGCCGCGCCATGGTGGCGCTGTTCCCGATGCTCGCCGACATCCCGGTCGAGTACAGCTGGTCGGGCCTGGTCGCCATGACGCTGGATTCGGTGCCGCATGTCGGCCGGCGCGACGACCGGCTGCTGTTCGCCCTCGGCTACAACGGCGCCGGCGTCGCCATGGCCAGCCTGATGGGCCGCTATCTCGCCGCCTTCGTGCGGGGGGAGACGCCGGATGTCGGGCTGCTCGACGCCCGCCGGCTGGCGCCGGTGCCGCTGTATCCGCTGCGCGAGCCGGCGGTCCGCGCCGTTGCCGGCTGGTACCAGATGCTCGACGCCGTCGGGCTCTAGAACGCCGGGGATCCGGCCAACGAAACAGGGAGACAGGACCATGAGATCCAGGCTTCAAATCCTCGCCCTCTCCGCCCTCGGCGCGCTGGCCTCCGGTACCGCCGGCGCCGAACAGATCACCTTCGTGTCGCAGGGCGGCGCCTATCAGGAGGCGCAGACCAAGGCCATCCTCGACCCTGTGGCCGAGCAGCTGGGCATCACCGTCAATCAGGACAGCGCGCCCGACGCCTGGCCGGTGATCAAGACCCAGACCACGACCGGAAAGCCGATCTGGGACGTGGTCGACACCCCGACCAAGGACTGCGTCCGCGGCGGCGAGCAGGGCATGATCGAGAAGCTCGACTTCGCCAAGATCCCGAATGCCGCCGGCCTGCCGGACGCGTACAAGACCCCGTATTCGGTGTCCTACGAGTTCTATTCCAGCGTCCTGGCCTACAACGCCGAGAAGTACGGCGACAACCCGCCGAAGACCTGGGCCGATTTCTGGGACGTGAAGAAGTTCCCCGGCACCCGGGCGCTGCGCAACCACCCGTTGGCGACGCTCGAGGCGGCGCTGCTGGCCGACGGCGTGGCGCCGGACAAGATCTACCCGCTCGATGTCGACCGCGCCTTCCGCAAGCTGGAGGAGATCAAGCCGAACATCGCCGTGTGGTGGACCTCGGGTGCCCAGTCCGCCCAGCTGCTGGCCGATGGCGAGGCCGACATGATCATGGCCTGGAACGGCCGCGTCTCCGCCGTGGCCAAGGAGGGCGCGCCGGTCGCCTTCACCTACAACCAGGGCATGCTGCAGAACACCTCGCTGTGCATCCTGAAGGGGGCGCCGAACCTCGACGCCGCGGTCAAGTTCGTCAACGCGGCGATCGCGCCGGACATCCAGGCCAACTTCCCGGCCTATATCGATTACGGCCCGGGCAATCCGAAGGCCTACGAGACCGGCAAGATCTCGCCCGAGCGCGCGGCGGAGATGCCGAGCTCTCCCGACAACGCCGCGAAGCAGGTGCTGGTGTCGACCGAGTGGTGGAGCTCGCCGGCCGGCGAGGAGGTGCTGAAGCGCTGGGCCTCCTTCATCCAGCAGTAACCCCGAGCGGTTGAAGCAGGCATGTCCGTGACCATCAGTCCTTCGGTGTCGCAGCCGACCATCAAGCCTTCGGTGTCGCAGGAGCGTCGCGAGCAGCGGCTGACGCTCTTGCTGCTGGCGCCCGCCCTGGCCGTGATCGTCTGCCTGCTGATCGTGCCGCTCGGCTGGCTGGCCTGGCAGTCGATCCGCCAGGACGGCGGCTTCACCCTGGCCAACTACCGGCGCTTCGTGACCGACGACGCCACCTGGATGTCTTTCATCCAGACCTTCCGCATCGCCTTCACCGTCACCCTGGCGACGCTGCTGCTGGGCTACCCGGTCGCCTATGTCGCGGCGGCTGCGTCGCCGGGCTGGCGGGTGGTGATCCTGGCGCTGGTGGTGCTGCCGTTCTGGACCAGCGTCCTGGTGCGCTCCTACGCTTGGCTGATCCTGCTGCAGCGGCGCGGCATCATCAATTCGGCGCTGACCGATCTCGGCCTGATCGACAGCCCGCTGCTGCTCGTCAACAACGAGCTCGGCACCGTGATCGCGACGATCCACATCCTGCTGCCCTTCATGGTGCTGCCGCTCTACGCCGCGATGCAGAAGATCCCGCGCGAGCTGACCATGGCGGGGGCCAGCCTGGGCGGATCGCCGTCCTTCGTCTTCCTGCGCGTGTTCCTGCCGCTGTCGCTGCCGGGCGTGATCGCGGGGGCGGTGCTGGTCTTCGCCCTGACGCTCGGCTTCTACATCACGCCGGAGCTGCTGGGCGGCGGCCGGACCTACATGGTGTCGATGCTCGTCTCCCGGAACATCGAGGTCTACAACGAATGGGGCGCGGCCTCGTCGATCAGCGTCGTCCTCCTGGCCTGCGTGTTCCTGATCTTCCGGGTGGCCAGCCTGTTCATCCCGTTCGAACGGATCATGGGCGCGAGGTGACCATGAACATCACCCGCTTCTTCCTGTACGGCTTTGTCGCGCTGGTCCTGGTCTGGCTGGTGGTGCCGATCATCATCGTCGTGCCGATGTCCTTCTCCGGCGCGCGGTTCCTGTCCTTCCCGCCGCCGTCCTGGTCGCTGCGCTGGTACGAATCCTATCTCGGCAACCCGGCCTGGATGCAGGCGACGAAGATCAGCCTGATCGTGGCGGGGTCGAGCGCGGTCGTCGCCACCATCATGGGGACCGCGGCGGCCTATGCGCTGAACCTCACTCAATCCAAGCTGCTGCGCGGCCTGCAGGTGGTACTGCTGCTGCCGCTGGTGGTGCCGATCGTGATCACCGCCGTCGGCATCTTCCTGGTCTATGCCCAGGTCGGCCTCCTGGCGACCATGACCGGGCTGGTCCTGGCCAATGTCATGCTCGGGCTGCCCTATGTGGTGACCTCGGTGCTGGTCAGCCTGCGCAAGTTCGACCCGGCGCAGGAGATGGCCGCGCTCAGCCTCGGCATGAACCGGTTCCGCACCTTCTTCGCCGTGACCCTGCCGCAGATCCGCTCGGGCGTGGTCTCCGGCCTGCTGTTCGCCTTCATCTCGGCGCTGGACGAGACGGTGGTCGCCCTGTTCGTGTCCGGCGGCCAGTACCAGACCCTGACCAAGCGCATGTTCACCTCGCTGCGCGACGAGATCGACCCGACCATCGCCGCCATCAGCACGCTCCTGACCGCCGTCTCCCTCGTCATCGTCGTGCTGGCCTCCCTCAGCGCCCGGAACGCGGAGCGACGGCGGGCCGCCGCCGGATGAGGGCCGACTGCCTGATCCTGGGCGGCGGCTCCGCCGGCTGCGTGCTGGCCGCGCGGCTGTCGCAGGATCCCGGCCGCTCCGTCATGCTGGTGGAGGCGGGGCGGGACATCTCCGCCGGAAACGCACCGGCCGACATCCTCAGCCGCTATCCCGGGCGGGCCTATCTCGACAATGCGAACATCTGGGCCTCGCTGACGGCGCTGATGGGTTACGGCCGGTCGAACGCGGCGCCGCGCAGCGTCCGCCGCTACGAGCAGGCGAAGCTGCTCGGCGGCGGCTCGGCCATCAACGCGCTGATGGCCAATCGCGGCTCGCCCGCGGACTATGCCGAATGGGAGGCGCTGGGCGCGGCCGGCTGGGGCTGGGACGACTGCCTGCCGGTGTTCCGCCGGATCGAGGCCGACCGCGACTTCGCGGGGCCGCTGCACGGGTCGGACGGTCCGCTCGCCATCCGGCGCATCGGCGACGACCGGATCTCGCCCTTCGTGCACCGGGTGATGCAGACGCTGGAGCGGCGCGGCCACCCGATCCGGGCCGACCAGAACGGCGCCTGGGAGGACGGCACGTATCGCGGCGCCGTCGCGGTCAGCGACCGCGGCGAGCGGCTGCCGACCTCGATCGCCTGGCTGACGCCGGAGGTCCGCCGCCGGCCGAACCTGACGATCCTGACCGGCTGTCGCGCCGACCGGCTGCTGTTCGACGGCCGCCGCGTCACCGGGGCGGAGGTCGTCGGCGCAGATGGCCGGCCGCAGGCGATCGGCGCCCGCGAGGTCATCGTCGCGGCGGGCGCCATCCACAGCCCGGCGCTGCTGCTGCGCTCCGGCATCGGGCCGGCGGCCGGGCTGCAGCCGTTCGGCATCCCGGTCGTGGCGAACCTCCCCGGTGTCGGCCGCAACCTGATGGAGCATCCCTCGATCGCCGTCGCCGCCACCCTGCCGCCGGCGATGCGGGTGCGGGACCGCGGCGAGCATCACGAGCAGGCGATCTGGCGCTTCTCCTCGGGGCTGGACGGCCTGCCGCAGGGCGACATGCACGCCGCCATCCTGTCGCGTTCCGGCTGGCATTCGGTCGGGCTGCGCATGGGCAGCCTGTTCTTCTGGGTGAACAAGTCCCTCTCGCGCGGCGCCCTGACCCTGGCCTCGCCCGATCCGGCCGTCGAGCCGCATGTCGATTTCCGCATGCTCAGCGACCGCCGCGACCTCGACCGGCTGAAGACGGCGCTGCGGATGGGGGCGGCGGCGCTGCTGGACCCGCATATGGATGGGCATCGCGGCCCGGTCTTCCCGTCCAGCTATTCGCCCCGCGTGGCCCGGATCGCCGGGCCCGGCGCCTGGAACGCGCTGCAGCGCGGCGCCCTGTCCGTGCTGCTCGACCTGGCCGGGCCGCTGCGAGCCGCGCTGGTCCATGCCGCGATTACCCTGGGCACGACGCTGGACGGCCTGCTGCGCGACGACGACGCGCTGACCGAGTTCGTGCGCCGCCATGTCGGCGGCACCTGGCATCCGTCGGGCACCTGCCGGATGGGGGCGGAGGGCGATCCGGCCGCCGTGACCTCGCCGCAGGGCAGGGTGCATGGCGTGGACGGCCTGCGCGTCGCGGACGCCTCGCTGATGCCGTCGATCCCCTGCGCCAACACCAACATCCCGACCATCATGATCGCCGAGCGGATCGCCGATTTCATCCGGGCCGGCCGATAGGGCCTCAGGTCGTGGCATGCCTGCACCCTCATGCGGACAAGACGCGGCCAAGTGCAGTATGTCGATCCGGTGCACGCCTCTCTGACGGACCGGATCCCCCGCGTCCAGGCGATGCGGGAGACGTTCCGATGACCCTGTTCGACCTGGCCGGCAAGCGGGCGCTGGTCACCGGCTCCTCGCGCGGCCTCGGCTTCTCCGTCGCCGCCGCGCTCGGCCGCCACGGCGCGACCGTGATCCTGAACGGCCGCGACGACGGGCCCCTGGCCCAGGCGGTCGCCAAGCTGCGCGACGAGGGCATCGACGCCCATCCGGCCCGCTTCGACCTGACCGACGCCGACGCCGCCTCCGCCGCCATCGGCCGGGCGGTGCAGACGGTCGGGGCGGTCGACATCCTGGTCAACAACGCCGGCATCCAGCTGCGCAAGCCGTTCCTGGACTTCGCGATCGAGGACTGGCGCATGATCCTCGACGTGCACCTGATCGGCAGCGTCGTCGCCGCCAAGGCGGTGCTGCCGGGGATGGTCGAGCGCCAGGCCGGCAAGATCATCAACATCTGCTCGCTGATGAGCGAGCTGGGCCGGCCGACCATCGCCCCCTATGCCTCGGCCAAGGGCGCGCTGCGCATGCTGACCCGCAACCTCGCGGTCGAGTTCGCGCGGCACAACATCCAGGTCAACGGCATCGGCCCCGGCTATTTCGCCACCGAGCTGAACCGCGCGCTGATGGACGACCCGGAGTTCGACGCCTTCGTCAAGCGCCGCACCCCCGCGGCCCGCTGGGGCCATCCGGACGAACTGGGCGGCGCCGCCGTGTTCCTGGCCTCCGCCGCCTCCGACTTCGTCAACGGCCAGATCATCTATGTCGATGGCGGCCTGCTCGCCTCCGTCTAGGAACGCCCGTCGCGACTCCCCGCCATCCCGGCAGGGAAGCGGGCGGCCATGGCGCGCGCAAGCCCACGCCTCTCCGGCAGGGGAGTGTGAGAAATGCGGGTTCAAGGCTGCGGCGTCGTGTTGCAAAGGCCGGCCTGTGCGGCGCGCACGGGCGGCGATGCCGTCATTCGGGTGGCGGCAGCCCATGGCGCCGGATCTCGGCCTCGCGCTCGCGGCGCCGGCGTTCGGCCTCGGGCGGTGCGGTGGCCGAGGGCGGCCCGGTGCCGGCGGTGGTGTCGGGGCTGTAGATCGGGTCCCCGGGCGGGCCGAGATCGGTGGTGGGGAGGGCGCGATGGACCCCGGGGGTGCGGTCGAGCGTGCGCGGCGGGGGCAGGCCGGAGTCGCGGAAGGCCGGTTCGGCGGCCGGGCTCCTGTTCCGCCCCGTCGGGCCGGTGCCGGCATCTCCGGCCCCGGCTTTCGCCGCCGCGGCGGAGCCGCCGGCCGGCGGGATCCCGTCGGGCGGGAGGCCCAGGGCCCGGCACAGGCTGGCGATCAGGGCCTCGATCGGCAAGGCGGTGTCGGCGCGGTCGGCGTCGATGCGCGCGTCTTCGGCCAGCCGTTCCCGGAGTTCGACGGTCAGCCGCTCCCGGGCCTCGGCGTCGGGGGCGTCGGCGATGGCGTCGGCGACGCCCTGGGCGACGGCGTGGCGCCGGTCGTCCGTTTCGTCCTGCCGGCTCTCGCGCCGGTGCTCGGCCTCGCGCCGCGCCGCCTCGCGCTCCTGGCGCAGCCTGGCCTTCAGCGCGATGGCGCGGCGGATGCCGAGGAAGAGATTGCTGAAGCGGGTCTCCGCATCCCCGGCGCGGTCGAGATCTCCGGCCGCAAGCGCGGCGAGGGCCCGGGCCTGAAAGCCGCGGGCCAGCGCCTCTGCGAGCTCCATCAGCTCGGACGCCATCGCGGCGTCGGCCTCGATCGCGGCCGGCGACGCGGCGGCCGGTGCCTCCCGCCGCCGGCGCAGCTCGAGCGCCACGGCGCGTCGGATGGCGAGGAACAGGCTGCTGAAGCGGGTTTCGGCCTTGCCGGCGCGGTCGAGATCGCCGGCCGCAAGGGCGGCGACCGCCTCGGCCTGGAAGGTCCGGGCCAGCTCCAGGGCGAGCCTGGTCAGCCCGGACAGCACCTCGGTCTCCCGCTCGTCCGTGGACGGCGAGGCAGCGGAGGGAGTCTCGGCTGTGCTGGCATCGACCATTCCTGCATTAGAACAAAAAGGGAACAATAAAGCCAGAAGAATCGCATCCGCTTCCACGCGGTCATCGCGATTTCGGTGACAGTGCACTTTTGGGTTCTATGCCCATTTGGCGGAACGAGCCTGATCGCACCTTCAGGGCTGACTGGCGGATGCGTGGCCGGCCCTGCGATCCGCTCCGTCCGCCAGGGCTGCCGGATCGTGCATCATCACCGGACCTCTTGATCTGCCTGCCGTCTCAGGCTCACCGATCGGCCCGCGCATCATAGGCTTCCCGGGCCTGTTCGATTTCGTGCAGGTGGTGGATGGCCCAGTCATAGACCGCGCCGAACGGGGCCTGCAGCGTGCGCCCGAGGTCGGTGATGGAATATCGGACGGCGACCGGGGACGTGGCCAGGACCTCGCGGGCGATCAGCCCGTTGCGCTCCAGGCGCCGCAAGGCCTGCGTCAGCGCCTTGTGCGTCACGCCTTCCAGGCGCCGGATGAACTCGTTAAAGCGCGTCGGCTTCTCGGTGAGGATGGTCAGGATCATCACCGACCATTTGTTGGCGACCTGATCGAAGAAGGAGCGCGCGGCGCAGTCCGCGAAATACACGGCGTCGACGGGTTCCGCCATCGAGATATCCTCGCATATACCTGGGCACCTGAAGGTGCGTGATTGACCCTAAATATCAATCGTATACCTGTGGGGCAACCCGGCCGAGCAACGCCGGGCGCCGCTTCGCCCGATTCCGATCCGGGAGCGGGAAGCGGTCTCGTGCACCATGGATGGAAGAGATGGCGCAATTCGATCTGTCCCGGCGCGGCCTGCTGGCGCTCACAGGGGCGGCAGCGGCGATCGCAGGCCCCGGAACAGGGCTGGCGGCGACGGCACGTCCGGCGAGGTTGTTCTCCACGGACGTCGGCGCTGGCAGGAACGTCATGCTGCTGCACGGCTGGACGTGCGATTCCCACGACTGGATCTGGCAGCTGCCGGTTCTCGAGAGCCGGTACCGGGTCGTCGCGGTGGATCTGCGGGGCCATGGCCGGTCCGAGGTCATGCCGCCGGGGGCCTACACGCCCGCCGATTACGTGGCCGACATCGAGTCCCTGATCGCGACGGCCTATGCCGGCCAGGCCTTCGTCCTGGTGGGGCACTCGATGGGCGGGCAGATCGCCGCCTGCCTCGCGGCCAGGCGGCCCGACCTGGTCAGCGCCGTCGTATCGGTCGACGGTGCCGTCGGCCTGTCATCCGACCTGGCCCCGGTCTTCCAGAAGACCGTCGACGATCTGAACGCCGGGAATCCGGGCGTGGTGGGGCCGGCGCTGTTCGAGCTGTTCTACGACGCCGCGACCGATCCGGCCTACAGGCGCTGGCACGCGAGGCGTTTTCAGGGAACGCCGCTGCACGTCGTGCGCGAATCCTTCGGTCCCCTGTTCCTGGGCGCCGGCCAGGTCGGCATCGGCAAGCCGAGCGAAGACTTCCTGAGAGGCCTGAACGTGCCGTTCTACCACCTGAGCCGCAATCCGGCCCAGGCCGGCCCGATGCGCTCATGGCTCTCGCACCCGAAATCGAAGGTCGATCTGTGGACCGGCGCCGGGCACTGGATCATGCAGGACCGGAAGGATGACGTGAACGCCGCGCTGGTCGCGTGGATCGATGCGCTCTAGCCAGCGACGGTCATGCTCGACCGCCCCCCGCGCTGCCAGGCCGTCGAGCCGTGCCGGCTGCCGTGAAGGCCGCCCCTCGGGGCGGCCTTCGACATGCCGCAACGGCTCAATGCCACTGCGCCTTGGCGTCCTTGGCCGTGATGGTGAGATGGACCCGGTCGTCGACATGGTCGACCCAGCCCGTCGGGATGTAGTGATGCTGCGACCCGGCATCCCGGTCCGACCGGGCGAGCTTGATGCGGTCCTCGCCTTCCATATGGTCGACCGTTCCGACATGCATGCCGTCGGAGCCGACCACGTCCATATGGTCCTTGATCTGAGACATCGGCGTCATGGGACATCCTCCTGGTTGCCTTGACTCACCAATGGAGGCACCCGCGCCGATGTTCCGCGGCCTGACGGCGCGCTTTGGGAGCGGGAAGGCCGCGGTATCGGCCCGTCAGCCGTTTCCGGCGAAGGGGCCGCCGAGATACGCGAACTTCTGCCGCAGCTGCGCCAGGTCGCGTTCGAACTGCTCCAGCGGATAGTCGATCTCGGGCGCGGCGCTGGCGTCGGGCTGCCCGGACAGATCCGGGTCGATCCGCCGGATCGAGTCGATCATGCTGTCGGCCTTGGTCACGACGGTCGGATCCTGCCGCGCGCCCTCGTCGGCCTGGAGCTGACGGACCGCGAAATGGACGTTCCACCGCTCGCGCGAGGTCATCCTGTGGCCGGCCTTCCAGCGCCGCAGCCACTGCTCCAGCTGGCCCAGCGCATAGCGCAGATCGCCGTCTCGATCGGCACCGGGCATCGCCTCTCTCCCCTTCGGTCGTTCCAGGGAGATGGCGGCGGCGGGGCGCCCCGGCAAGCTAGGCATGCCCGACCGGGCGGCCGCCGAGCCAGCTCAGATATTCGTATTTCGGCCGCAGCAGCTCCAGGTCGCGCTCGAACTCCGGCAGCGTGTAGTCGACGCCGGGGGCGCCGGCGGCCTCGACCAGGGGCGAATGCTCCGGGTCCGCCGCGGCCAGCAGGTCGGCGATCTCCTGATGCGCCGAGGGATCCGTGTCGTCGTGGACTTCGCCCTCGTCGACGTGCAGCTCGCCGACCGCCCGCTTGATCGCGGCCAGCTGGAGCCCGTTCGGAGCCCGGCCGGCACGCCAGCGCGCCAGCCAGGCCTCCAGCTGGTTCATGGCGTAGCGCAGCTCGTCGTCGCGTTCGTTGGCGGGCATGGTCGGGCTCCCGGCTGTGGTCCGATGGTGATGCGCGCCTTCGGCGGAGGGGGCAAGAATTCCCGCCCCGCCCCGCCGATGACAACGTTGTCTTGACAGCATCCTGCCGGCCCGTCTCTCCTTGCGCGGGGGTGATGTCGTCCTGCCGGCGGCCCGTAGCGGAAGATTGCGGCTGGGGCGGACGGCGTCGCACCATCCCGGCTGCGCCCTGACGGGCTTCGCCGGGCGAATCGACAACGCACCGGCCGCGATGGTCCGGGTCAGGCAGGGAGAGAATGATGACGAAGGATCTGGCGCGCCGCGCCGTCTGCGGTGCCGCCCTCGCGGTCGCGGCCCTGATCGCCGCCACCGGCACGGCCGACGCCGCCGCCAACTGCATCAAGGGCGACCGCAAGCCGCCCTTCACCGTCGGCTGGGCCAACATCTACTCCGTGCCCACCTGGATGAAGCAGACCGAAGGCACCATCGCCAAGGAGGTCGAGGCGCTGAAGGCCAAGGGGCTGGTCGACAAGCTGGTCATCACCGACGCCCAGGGCAACGCCAACACCCAGATCCAGCAGGTCCAGTCGATGATCGACGCCGATGTCGACGCGATCATCCTGATCGCCGGGTCGGCCACGGCGCTGGACCGCGTGGTCGCCGACGCCTGCGCCAAGGGCATCGCGGTGATCAACTTCGACAGCCTGGTGCAGACCGACAAGGTGACGGCCAAGCTGAACACCGATTCGCTGGACTGGGGCCGCCAGGCCGCCGAGTGGCTGGTGAAGCAGATCGGCGGCAAGGGCAAGATCATCGTGCTGAACGGCCCGGCCGGCATCTCGGTCAGCGACGACCGGCGCAAGGGCGCGACGCCGGTGCTGGCCGCCAATCCGGGGGTCGAGGTGCTGGCCGAGACCAACACCGACTACAACGTCGCCCCGGCGCAGGAGGCGGTGACCAGCCTGCTGTTCGCCAACCCGGAGATCGACGGCATCCTGTCGCTGGGCGGCGCGCTGTCGGCCGGCGCGATCCTGGCGATGGACCGGCAGGGCCGCGACTTCGTGCCGACCACCGGCGAGAACTACCGCCAGTTCCTGGAGCTGTGGAAGCAGCACGAGATGAAGGGCTGGGCGACGATGCAGCCGAACTGGCTCGGCGCGCTGGCCGTCTACACCGCGGTGCAGGCGCTGTCGGGCAAGGACGTGCCGGCCTTCGTCAAGGTGCCGTTGCCGGTGATCGACGACAGCAGCATCGACGGCTACCTGAAGCGGGCCGACCAGTTCCCGGCCGACGGCTACATCTTCTCGGAATACGACACGGCGCTGTTCGATACGCTGCTGGCGGCAAAGTGAGCATGGGAGGCGGGGGCGGCGCCGTGACGGCGCCCCCCATTCTCGCTGCGGACGGCGTGTCCAAGGCCTTCTTCGGCAACCCGGTGCTGCGCGACGTCTCGATCGCGCTGCATCCCGGCCGGGTCCATGCCCTGCTGGGCGAGAACGGGGCCGGCAAGTCGACCCTGATCAACATCCTGTCCGGGGCGCTGCGGCCGGATGGCGGGTCGCTGACGGTCGACGGCCGCGGCGCCGGCCATCTGACACCGCGCGAGGCCCAGCGCGCCGGCATCGCCGTGGTGCAGCAGGAGCTGAGCCTGGCGCCGCATCTGTCGATCGCCGAGAATATCGGCCTCGGCGCCTATCCGCGGCGGCTGGGGCTGATCGACTACGGCGCGCTGGCGGCGCGGGCCCGGGCGGCCTGCGACCTGGTCGGGCTGGACGAGCCGCTGGACCTGCCGGTCGACGCCCTGTCGCTGGGCCGCCGGCAGATGGTCGAGATCGCCAAAGCCCTGTACCGCAAGCCGCGGGTGCTGATCCTGGACGAGCCGACCTCCTCGCTGTCGGCGCATGAGGCGCAGACCCTGGCCCGGCTGGTGCGGCGGCTGCGCGACGAGGGCACGGCGATCCTCTACATCTCGCACCGGCTGAACGAGGTGCTGGACCTCTGCGATTACGCCACCGTGCTCAAGGACGGCAGCCGCACCGCCGACCGGCCGCTGGAAGGCGTCGACCCGGAAGGGCTGGTGCGGCTGATGGTCGGGCGCGACCCGGGCGACCTGTTCCCGCCCTGGCAGCCCGCCGCGCAGGCGGAGACCGCGATCGAGATCCGGGGCTTCCGGGCGGGGGCCGCGCGGGAGGTCGACCTGACCGTGCGCTACGGCGAGGTGGTCGGCATCGGCGGGCTGGTCGGGCAGGGGCAGGAGGACCTGCTGCTCGGCCTCGTCGGCGCCCTGCCGGCGGCGGCCGATGCCGCGCGCATCGCCGGCGCCGGCCGGCCCTTCGCCAAGGTGACCGAGGCGACGGCGGCGGGCCTGGCGTATGTGCCGGCCGACCGCAAGAAGGAGGGGCTGCTGCTGCCGCACAGCATCGCCTTCAACCTGATGCTGCCGACGCTGGCGCGGCCGGCGCGGACCTTCCGCGACCGGGCGGGGGAGGCGGCGACGGTGGCCGATCTGGCGAAGCGCCTGACCATCAAGGGCGACACGGCACGGCCGGTGCAGGCGCTGTCCGGCGGCAACCAGCAGAAGGTGGCGCTGGCCAAGTGGCTGCCGCTGGCGCCGCGCGTGCTGCTGCTGAACGACCCGACGCGCGGCGTCGATGTCGAGACCAAGCGGGAGATCTACGTCATGCTGCGGGCGCTGGCGGCGCAGGGGAAGGCGATCGTGCTGCTCAGCTCCGACACGCCCGAGCTGGTCCATCTCTGCGACCGGGTGGCGGTGATGTTCGCCGGCCGCACCGTGGCGACGCTGGAGCGGCCGGGCATCAGCGAGGAGGCGATCGTCGGCGCCGCCATGGGCGTCGCGGCGCCGGGGCTGGCGGCATGACTGGGGCGCTGTATCGGGCGATCCAGGGCCGCCGGCACCAGGGGCTGCGCGGGCTGTACCTGATCGTGGCGCTGTTCCTGGCGCTGTATGTCGCGCTGTTCCCGGGGCTGGTCAGCGTCGAGGGCGTCGCCAAGTTCACCCAGAACTGGTTCCCGCTGGCGCTGGTGGCCATGGCCCAGGCGATGATCATGCTGACCGGCGGCATCAACCTGGCCGTCGGCGCCATGGTCAGCCTCGGCGCCGTGGTCGCCGCCACCAGCTTCGACGGGATGCTCGGCGTGCCCGGCGGGGTGCTGGCGGTGGCCGCGATCGGGCTCGCGGTCGGGGCCGGGGCCGGCGCGATCGTGGCGCTGTTCCGGCTGCCGGCGATCATCGTCACCCTGGCCGGGTCCTTCATCCTCGGCGGCGCGGCGCTGCTGGTGCTGCCGCGGCCGGGCGGCGACGTGCCGGACTGGCTGTCGGAGCTCCTGGCCGGCAACCAGCCGGTGGCGCTGCTGCTGCTGGTGCTGCTGGCGGTCGGCTGGAAGCTGTACCTGGCGACGCCGATCGGCATCGGCCTCTACGCCGCCGGCGACAACCCGGTCGGCGCCTACCGCTCCGGCGTGCCGGTCGACCTGGCCAAGATCGTGGCCTATGCGATCAGCTTCATGCTGGCGGCCTTGGCCGGGCTGTTCGTGGCGGCGCAGACGGGATCGGGCGACCCGGTGATCGGCACGCCCTTCACCCTCAATTCGATCGCCGCGGCGGTGCTGGGCGGGGTCGGCTTCCTCGGCGGGGCCGGCACCATGCGCGGCGCCCTGGCGGGCAGCCTGCTGCTCAGCGTCATGATCAACGTCATGTTCTTCCTGGGCTTTCCGCCCGTGGCGCAATACATCGCCCAGGGGCTGATCATCGTCGGCGCCGTGGCGCTGCCGCAGATCCGCTGGAGGCGGGCATGAGCGCACTCGCGACCAGGCTGCCGGCGATCCTGCGGCACAAGGCGGTGCTGGCCTGGCTGGTGGTGGCCGCGGTGTGGATCGCCGCCAGCCTGCTGACCCGCGGCTTCGGCGCCTATGGCCATCTGCGCTACCTCCTGGAGCTCGCGGCCGTGATCGGCCTGGTCGCCGCCGGGCAGACGCTGGTGGTGATCGGCGGCGGCATCGACCTCGCGGTCGGCGCGGTGATCACGGTGACGGCGATCCTGCTGCCGCTGCTGTCGGTGGCGTGGGACCCGACCGGGCTGGTCGGGGTGGCGGCGACGCTGCTGGTCGCGGCCGGGATCGGCTTCCTCAACGGAATCGGCATCGCCGCGCTGAGGGTGCATCCGCTGATCATGACCCTGGCAATGGCGACGCTGCTGCAGGGCCTCTTGGTGATCGTCGCCGGCGGCAGCGCCATCACCGTGCGCAACCCGGTGGTGGAATGGCTCGGCTCCGCCCGCCCGGCCGGGGTGCCGGTCGGCATCCTGCTGTGGCTCGTGGTCTCGGCCGGGGTCTTGGTGCTGCTGCACCGCACCGCGGCGGGCGCCCGGATCTTCGCCCTCGGCACCAGCCCGCTGGCGGCGCGGTTGTCCGGCGTCGATGTCGGGCGGACGACGGTGCTGCTGTACACGCTGAGCGGCCTCGCGGCCGGCATCGCCGGGGTGCTGGTGCTGGGCATGAACCGGCAGGGCTATGTCGGCATCGGCGACCCGTATCTGCTGACCTCGATCGCCGCGGTGGTGCTGGGCGGCACCTCGATCCTGGGCGGGCGCGGCACCTATGCCGGCACCATCCCGGGGGCGATCCTGCTGGTCACCATCACCGCGCTGATCACCGTGGTGAACGCCTCGCCCGGCTGGCGCAGCATCCTGTTCGGGGGGCTGATCCTGGGCCTGCTGCTGCTGTCGGGGCGAGAGGCTCGGCGCTAATCGATCCGGTAGAGCCGGCGGGCGTTGTCGTGGAACAGCGCCCGCTGCTCGGCCGGGGTCAGGTCGGCGGTGCAGGCCTTGAAGCCGTCCCAGACCTGGTCGAAGGAGGCGTGCAGCCCAGCCACCGGGAAATCGCTGGCGAACAGCG
This sequence comes from Inquilinus sp. NPDC058860, assembly GCF_042743185.1. Classification (NCBI taxonomy): domain Bacteria; kingdom Pseudomonadati; phylum Pseudomonadota; class Alphaproteobacteria; order Rhodospirillales; family Rhodospirillaceae; genus Inquilinus; species Inquilinus sp. NPDC058860. Next base: position 61,652 of record NZ_JBHYMS010000020.1, read on the forward strand.
ACCGGCCGGGGCCGAAGGCGTCGAGGCAGGCCAGCACCACCTCCCGCAGGCTCTCCGCGGTCCAGTCGTGGTCATAGGCCACGAGGTCGGAGATCTTGAGATGGACGTTCGGCTCGCGGCCCAGCGCCAGGAGGCCGGCGCGCCAGCGGGCCATGCCCTCTGCGTCGCGGTCGGCCGGGCTGCCGCAATGGTTCAGGATGAAGATCTGGTCCGGGAAGTCGCGCACCAGCCGCAGCGCATCCGCCATCTGGCCCGGATAGATCATCAGGTCGAAGGACAGGCCGTGGCCGGCCAGAAGCGCCAGGCCGCAGCGCCAGGCCGGGTCGTCCATCCGGTCCGGCCGGGCGACGAAGCTGCGCGCCGGGTCGGGATGCCAGCTCAGGATGTCGCGGATGCCCGCGACCCGGGGGAAGGCCGCCTGCCGTTCGAGCAGGGTCGCGGCGTCCGGCGAGTCGAGCGGGACATGGGCGACATATCGCGCGGCGATGCCGTCCGCCTTGTCCAGCGTCTCCAGCCACTCCGTCTCCGCCACCGGGTCGGCGGGATCCCAGCCGGCCTCGATATGCACGGTCGCGACCACCGGCTGGTTCCGCGCATCCGCCCGGTAGTCGGCCGGCAGGTAGTTCCGGCGCAGCGGTCCACTGTCGCCGAACACCATGTCCCGCGCCGGGCGCAGCCAGGGATGGCGGTCCATCGACAGATCCCAGAGATGATGGTGCGCGTCGACGATCGGGCCGTCATAGGGCTGGGTCATGGGGCCTCTCCCGCGGGCTCATGGATTTATGACAACGTTGTCTTGACAGATAACCCGCCGCTGCCGTCTAACAAAGCCCGAAGGCAGGGAAGGGGAGCGGCGATCGTGGCCGACGGGAGCATCGACATGCTGCATGACGGCATCCGGGGCGTGCCGCCGGGCGCCGGGCCGATCCCGCTGGATGCCGTGGCGGCGCAGGGCTGGCACCCGGCCGAGGGCGCGATGTCGCTGCCGGTGCTGACCCTGGACGAGGAGGCCTTCGCCGGCAATCGGGCGCTGATGCTGCGCTATGCGGCGGAGCAGGGGGCGGCGATCGCACCGCATGCCAAGACGCCGATGGCGCCGGCGCTGGCGGCCTCGCTGGTCGCGGCCGGGGCCTGGGGCACCACGGTGGCCGACATCCGCCAGGCCGCGGTGATGCTGCGCGCCGGGCTGAACCGTCTGCTGCTGGCCAACCAGGTCGGCGGCCCGGGCGGCGCGCGCCGCCTGGCCCGGCTGCACGAGGCCTATCCCCGGGCCGAGATCTACGCCTTCGTCGATTCCCCCGAGGCCGCCGCGGCGCTGGACGCCGCCTGGAACGAGGCGCGGCTGGCGCCGCTGCCGGTGGTGGTCGAGGTCGGGTCCGGCCGCGCCGGCGCCCGCGACCTGGCGGCGGCGGAGCGGGTGATCGCCGCGGTCAGGGCCAGCGAGGGTCGGCTACGCCTGGCCGGTGTCGGCGCCTATGAGGGCGCGGCGGCGACGGCGGATGCGGAGCGGACCAAGGTCGCGATCGCCGGCCTCGCCGCGCTGGCGGCGGAGGCGTTCGGCAAGGTCCGCGCGGCGGTCGGGCCGCAGGCGCCGCTGATCCTGACCGCCGGCGGCTCGGTCTATTTCGACCTGATTGTGCAATATCTCGGTCCCGTCGCGGCCGCCGACGGCAAGGCCCGGCTGGTGCTGCGCAGCGGCGCGATCTTCTTCCACGACCACGGCATCTACAAGCGCGGCCTGGCGGCGCTCGACGCCCGGCAGGGCTTCCGCCTCGGCGGCGAACCCGCGAGCGCGTCGGACGGCTTCCGCCCGACGCTGCGGATCTGGGCCGAGGTGCTGTCGCGGCCCGAGCCCGGCCTCGCCGTCTGCGGCATGGGCATGCGCGACGTCTCCCACGACCAGGACCTGCCGACGCCGCTGCGACTGCACCGCGACGGCCGGCCGGTGCACGGCTTCGCCGGGCCGGACGAAGCGAAGGTGGCGAAGCTGAACGACCAGCACGCCTTCCTGGCGCTCGGCGCCGGCAGCCAAGTCGCGGTCGGCGACGTGGTCGAGTTCGGCATCTCCCACCCCTGCACCTGCCTCGACCGCTGGCGCGTGATCTGGGGCATCGACGGCCGGTGCCGCATCCAGGCCGCCTATCCCACCTGCTTCGGCTGATCCGGCCGATGATCGTCGCCGCCGCCCGCCTGCGTCCTGAGAAGACAACGTTGTCATGGATCGACTGAACTTCCGGCCGCTATGGCGCTACGAGGGGCAACTGCTGGACGGCGCCCTGATGACGCTGCTGCTGACCGGCATCGCCGCGGCGGCGGGCCTCCTGATCGGCGTTGCCGGGGCGCTGGCGCTGCGCCACGGCCCGCGGCCGCTGCGGCTGCTGGTCCGCGCCTATGTCGAGCTGATCCGCAACACGCCGGCGCTGATCCAGCTGTTCCTGATCTTCTTCGTGCTGCCGGGGATCGGGCTGAGGCTGCCGCCCTTCGAGGCGGCGGCCGTGGCGCTGAGCCTCTATTTCGGCGCCTATGCCACCGAGATCGTGCGCTCCGGCCTCGACTCGATCCACCGCAGCCAGGTGGAGGCCGCGTCCTGCCTCGGGCTCACGCGCTGGCAGGTGTTCCGCCACGTCGTGCTGCCGCCGGCGCTGCGCAACGTCTACCCGTCGATCACCAGCCAGTTCGTGCTGCTGCTGCTCGGCTCCTCGCTCGCCTCCCAGGTCTCGGCGGAGGAGCTGTTCCACACCGCGGGATTCGTCGAGAGCCGCAGCTTCCGCAGCTTCGAGGTCTATGCCGTGGTCTGCGTCCTGTATCTGGCGATGGTGGTGGCCTTCAAGCTGCTGTTCGCGGCGGCCGGCCGGCTGGCCTTCCGCTGGCCGGTCCGGCGCTAGGAGGGCGGGAATGCGCATCTTTTCCGCCGGCGATCTGCTGTCGCTCCTGTCCGCGCTGCAATGGACCGTGGCGCTGACCCTGATCGCGCTCGGCTGCGGCGGGCCGCTGGCCCTCGGCCTCGCCGTGATGCGCGCCGGGCGGGCGGCGCTGCCGCGCTGGATCGCGGCGCTGCTGCTGCAGCTGGTGCAGGGCGTGCCCCTGCTCGGCCTGCTGATGTTCTTCTATTTCGGCATGCCGGTGTTCCTCGGCGTCGACGTGCCGGCGCTGGTCGCCGTCGGCGTCGCCTACACCATCTGGACCGCGGTGTTCCTGGGCGAGATCTGGCGCGGCGGCATCGAGGCGGTGAAGCCGGCGCAGTGGGAGGCGGCGGAATGCCTGGGCCTGACCAAGTGGCAGCAGTTCCGCTGGGTGATCGGGCCGCAGGCCTTCCGCATCGCCCTGCCGGCCACGGTCGGCTTCCTGGTGCAGCTGGTGAAGAACACCTCGCTGGCCTCGGTCGTCGGCTTCGTCGAGCTGGCGCGGGCCGGGCAGATCGCCAGCGCAGCCACCTTCCAGCCGCTGCTGACCTACGCCGTCGTCGCCGCGATCTACTTCGCGATCTGCTTTCCCCTGACCACCTGGTCGCGCTCGCTGGAGGCCCGTCTCAATGGCGCTCGTTGAAGTCCGGAACCTGTGCAAGCGCTTCGGTCCGGTCGAGGTGCTGAAGGGCGTCTCGCTGGATGTGGCGGAGGGCGAGATCGTCACCATCATCGGCCGTTCCGGCTCCGGCAAGTCGACGCTGCTGCGCTGCATCAACGCGCTGGAGACGATCGAGGACGGCGAGGTGCGGATCGAGGGCAAGCCGGTCCGCGCCGGCATGAAGGAGCTGCGGGCGCTGCGCCAGCGCGTCGGCATCGTGTTCCAGAGCTACAACCTGTTCCCGCATCTGACGGTCGAGCGCAACGTCACCCTGGCGCCGATCCTGACCGGCCGGATCCGCAAGGGCGAGGCGCGGGCGCTGGCGGCGGAGGTGCTGGGCCGGGTCGGCCTGGCCGACAAGATCGACGCCTGGCCCGAGCGGCTGTCCGGCGGCCAGCAGCAGCGCGTCGCCATCGCCCGCTGCCTCGCCATGTCGCCGCAGCTGATGCTGTTCGACGAGGTCACCTCGGCCCTCGACCCCGAGCTGGTGGGCGAGGTGCTGCGGGTGATGGAGCAGATGGCGCGCCAGGGCATGACCATGATCCTGGTGACGCACGAGATGGGCTTCGCCCGCAACGTCGCGACCAAGATCGTCTTCATGCACGAAGGCAAGGTCTGGGAGGAGGGGCCGCCGGACCGGATTTTTGGCGCTCCGCAGACGCCGGAGCTGCGCAGCTTCATCGGTTCCGTGCAGTGACTCGAACAAACAAACAGAAGGAGGTTCTCACATGATCACCGGATTCCGCCGCCTGCTGGCCGCCGCCGCGGCGGTCGCGGCCCTGGTTCTGCCGGCCGCGGCCCAGGCCGACAAGCTGCAGGACGTGCTCGACGCCGGCAAGCTCAGGGTCGGGGTGCTGATGGATGTGGCGCCCTGGGGCTTCAAGGACGAGAAGGGTGAGGCCGTGGGCCTCGACATCGACCTGGCCAGGCTGATGGCCGCCGACATGGGCGTGGAGCTCGAGTTGGTTCAGGTCACGGGCGCCAGCCGGATCCCGAGCCTGCTGGCCGACAAGGTCGACGTGCTGATAGCCGCCGCCGGCGCCACGCCGGAGCGGGCGCAGCAGGTGTCCTTTTCGCAGCCCTATGCCGCGGTCGACCTCGGCGTCTACGGGCCGAAGAGCATCAAGCCGTTCGAGGATGCCGCGGCCATGGCCGGCCACAGCATCGCCGTGGCCAAGGGCACGACGCTGGACCTGTGGCTGACCGAGAACGCGCCCGACGCCGCCTATAACCGCTTCGAGGACGCGCCGTCGGCCGTCGCCGCCTATCTGTCGGGCCAGGCCGAGATGTTCGCCGAGAACAGCGCCATCGCCCGCACCGTGTCGCAGCAGAACCCGGGCAAGGAGGTGGAGCTGAAGTTCCTGATCCGCCAGTCGCCCGCCCATGTCGTGATCCAGCACGGCCAGCCGGACCTGCTGAACTGGATCAACACCTTCCTCTACTACAACCGCCTCAACGGCAAGCTGGCCAAGCTGCAGACCACCTGGTTCGGCGCGGCGCAGCAGCTGCCTCTCATGTGAAGCCTTTCGCCGTCGCCCCGCCGGGCGGCGGCATTCCCCGCGCCCCGAGGACCGAGATGCATACGGGTCTGTTCCACACCATCGATTTCGACGCCGACGGCCGCGTCCTGGACCATCTGGGAATCCCCTTCTCGGTCGACCGGTCGCCCTATTTCCACGTCAAGGTCCCGGTCGCGCGGATCCGGAACGGCGACGGCCCCAGCGTGCTGCTGATGGCCGGCAACCATGGCGACGAATACGAGGGCGAGTTCGCCCTGGCCCGGCTGATCCGCCGGCTGGACCCGGCCCGGATGCGCGGCGCGGTGACCATCCTGCCGATGGCCAACGCACCGGCGGTGCGGGCGTCGACGCGCTGCTCGCCGCTCGACGGCGGCAACCTCAACCGCGCCTTCCCGGGCGACCCGGACGGCACCCCGACCCGGCGCATCGCCCATTTCCTCGAGCATGAGCTGTTCCCGCGCCACGACGTGGTGTTCGACCTGCATTCCGGCGGCACCTCGATGGCGCATCTGCCCTGCGCCCTGATCGAGCGGCACGCCGATCCGGCGCGGCAGGAGCGGGCGGTGGCGCTGATGCGGGCGCTGGGCCTGCCCTGGGGCTTCATCGCCGACAACGGGCCGGCGGCGCCGACCTCGATGGGCGCCGCGGCGCGGGCCGGCACCATCGGCCTGTCCGGCGAGTTCGGCGGCGGCGGCACGGTGACGCCGGCGACGATGCGCGGCGCCTCGGCCGCGATCGACGCCCTTCTGCTGGCGCTCGGCGTGATCGACGCGCCGCTGCTGGGCCCGGCGCCGGCAGCGAGACCGATGCGCCTCCTGTCCCTGGCCCGGCACGCCCAGGCGATCTATGCCACGGCGCCCGGCTGGTTCGAGCCGGCGGTCGAGGTCGGCGCCGAGGTCGAGGTCGGGGACCTGGCCGGCTGGTATCATGATCTCGACCGGCTGGAGGTGGCGGAGGCGCCGCTGCGCTTCGCCGAGGCCGGCGTGGTGATCTCGCACCGGTTGCACAGCCGGTGCGAACCGGGCGACTGTCTGATCCAGGTGGCCGAGGTGCTGGACCCCGGCCAGTGAGGCGCCGGCCGGACAAAGGGGAGCGGATGACGGATTCGGAGAAGCGGCCGCCCCGCATCGACGAGGTCGCGCGCATCGCCGGGGTGTCGCCGATCACCGTCTCCCGCGCGCTGCGCCAGCCGGAGAAGGTGGCGGAGGACAAGCGCCGCCGCATCCAGGCGGCGATCGAGCAGACCGGCTACGCGCCGAACCAGGACGCGATCCGCCTGCGCTCCGGCGGCCGGCCCGCGGCGGTGACGTCGGCCGGGGCCGCGGCCGAGGCCGAGGCTGCGCCGTCGACCCTGGTCGCCGCCTTCGTCTCCAACATCGCCAACCCCCAGTTCTCCCGCGCCGTGCGGGCCTGTGCCGACGTGCTGGAGCCGGCGGGCTACCGGCTGATGATGGGCGAGACCGCGTATTCCTATGCGCGCGAGACGGCGATGATCGGGTCGCTGCGCGAGCTGCGGCCGGCGGCGGTGCTGTTCACCGGCGTGATCGAGCTGGAGGAGAACCGCGAGGCGCTGCGCTCGCTCGGCGTGCCGGTGATGGAGACCTGGGCCTATCCACAGGACCCGATCGACATGCTGGTCGGCTTCTCCAACTTCGACGGCGGCCGGCTGGTGGGCGAGCATTTCGGCGAGCGCGGCTATCGCCGCATCGCCTATGTCGGCCGCGGCGGCGGCCGCGGCGTGCTGCGGCTGCAGGGCTTCAAGGAGGGCCTGGCCAAGCACGGGCTGCGCCCGGCGGCCGAGCTGCCGGTCGACGGCCCGGCCGGCCTGGCCGAGGGACGCCGGGCAATGGCCGCGCTGCTGGACCAGGGCGAGCCGCTCGACGCCGCCTTCTTCGGCAACGACCTGCTGGCGATCGGCGCACTGTCCGAGGCGCGGCGCCGCGGCCTGGCCGTTCCGGGCGACCTGGCCGTGGCCGGCTTCGGCGACATCGAGCTGTCGGAGGCGCTGGAGCCGGGCCTGACCACGGTGCGGATCGACAGCGACGACATCGGCCGCCGCGCCGGCCGCATGCTGCTGGCCCGCCTGGGCGGGGAGAGGCCGGAGCGCGGGATCGAGTTGGTGGAGCTGAGCCTGGTGGTGCGGGCGAGCGGGTAGAGAGCGAACCTCGGGGTTCGCGCGGTGACAGCCTGCAGCAGGGCAATCGGCTGAAGGACTATTCACCTATTCTTGCTGTCATGCCCGGGCTTGACCCGGGCATCCAGAAGATGTCGACATTCACTGGATTGCCGGGTCAAGCCCGGCAATGACAATAAAGTAAAGGACTCTCATGCAAGAGATCCGTCATTGCGAGGAGGCGAAGCCGACGAAGCAATCCATGTCTCCGCTCGTGCGGTCCTGGATTGCTTCGCTGCACTCGCAATGACGATCCTTTCATGCGCCCGCTGGTATCAGGCTGCGGGAGAGTTGATCGAGGTGATGAGCGATGGCGGTGACGAAGAGAAGGGGTGAGAGCGGCATCCTTGCATCGGTCCACAAGACCGCGGCGGGCCTGCACAAGGCCGGTCTCGTGGACAAGGCGACCATGCGCGAGTTCGACGCTTTGTGCCTGACGCCGGTCGAGCCTTTGACACCCGATGAAATCCGGGCTCTGCGCGAACGCGAGCAGGTGTCGCAGCCTGTCTTTGCGCACTACCTGAACGTCCGGAAGGATGCCGTCAGCAAATGGGAGCGCGGCGAGAAGCGGCCGGACGGACCCTCGCTGAAGCTGCTGAATCTCGTAAAGGCAAAGGGACTGCGGGCGATTGCCTGAGAGCACGTATCAGGACGTGGCGGAAGCGAACGCAACACGCGCCGAGGGAACGGCTGGGGCGGGAACAGCCAAACCGACATCCCCCGTTTGAAGGATGACGGGGTCGCTGCGGCGGCACTATCGTACAGTCCTCTTCTGCCAACGCCGAGATGGGCGGCGTTTCCGTCGCCGGGACATTATCGTCCCAGCCAGGCTCGGCCCGATATGTGCACGATTGACCGAAGTCGTTTCATTATCCTGTTTCATGGAGGCATTGATGCCCAGGGCCCCCACGATCCCAAACCCACCGGCTTGGACCGCGCCCAGCGCGCCAGCTCAGGTCGGCGGCGTCCCATTTGCTCCGGCCGCGTCAGGGGCGGTCTATTGGCCGATCCGCACGACCGATAGACGCGGCCGGGAGGTCAACTACGAAGAAGGCGACGGCGACATCGTCACCAGCAATGCATCCAGGCGGTTCATGGCGCCGCGCGGGGGCGGGGCACGGCATCACGCCGGCGTGGATCTGTGGGGCAAGGCCAGCGAGATCATCCGCGCCTGCGAAAGCGGAACGATCGTCAATTTCTATCATTTCTACCTGGGGACATATGCACTGCTGATCCAGTGCGACAGCGGGATCGTGATCAACTACGGCGAGGTCGCACCGGACTCCTTGATTCAGTTCGGCCTGAATGTCGGTTCCAAAGTGAATGCCGGCGACAAGATCGGCCGCGTCGGGCTCATGAGCAGCGGCAGTCAGATGTGCCATTTCGAAACCTACATCTCCGGAACCATCCAGAATTCGAGCTGGAAGGCGCACAAGCCGCGGCCGCCGAGCCTGCTGAACCCCACCCAATATCTGATCGATCTGGCCGCCCGGGGCTCGTAGAGAGGGGCTGTCATTCTGCCAGGATCAACAGCCTGGACGCGTGGCCGGCGCCTTCGGGATCTGGGGCTCAAGGCCGGCCCGCCGCGTAGTCGCGCAGCACCCGCCCCAACACCCCCAGATCCCCGCGCAACCCCTCGAACCCCGCCGTCCGCTCCCGGCTCTCCTCGTCCATGTACAGCCGGCGATTGATCTCGATCTGCAGGCTGTGGCGGCCGCGGGGCGGGTCGGAATAGGCCGAGACCAGCTCGGCGCCGCGGAACGGCACGTTGAGCGCGACCGAATGGCCGAGGCCGCGCAGGGTCTCGGCGGCCAGTTGCACGAAGCCGGGCTCGCAGCTGGCGCCGTCATAGTCGCCGAGCACGAAGTCGGGCCGCACCGTGCCGGCCGGGTCGGGCGACAGGGCGTGGCCGAAGGCCGGCATCGAGTGGCAGTTGACGTGGTAGACCCGGCCGAAGGCGCCGTGCACCGCGTCGAGCAGGGCCTTGAGCCGGTCGTGATAGGGCCGCCAGTAGCGGTCGATCCGGGCCTCGACCTCGGCCACCGCCAGGCGCCGGTCGTACATCGCCGCGTCGCCCCAGGCGTAGCGCCAGATCAGCCCCATGCCGCGCCGGGTCGAGCCGCTGTCGCGCACCGGATGCGGCCACGGGCCGTCGACCAGCTCGGGATCGACGTCGAGCAGCGACCGGTTGACGTCGAGGAAGCTGCGCGGGAACTGGGCGACCAGGAAGGGGGCGCCGAGATCCGGCGCGAAGTCGAACAGCGCGTCGACATGGGTGTCGGATGCCATGCGCACCAGCGCCGGCGGCACCGCCGGGCGGAAATCCGCCGGCAGCGCCAGGCCGCTGTGCGGGCTGTCGAACACCATCGGGCTCGGCGTGCCGCGCGGCGGGACGACGGAGAGGACGCCGTCGATCTCGACGGCCTCGATGCGGGGGGCGGGCTGGGTCATCGGCGGGTGGCGGTCAGCGGGTCGCGGCGGAGGCCTGGGAGGTGGGGTAGGTGGTGTCGGCCATGCCGGTGAAGCCGCCGCCCTCGCGGGCGATGGCCGAGGGCGAGGCGAAGGGGCGGGGATAGACCGCGCGCTGGGCCGGGCGGATCGGGCCCAGCGGCTCCAGCGCGGCGACGCAATCCGCCGGCAGGTCGATGTCGACGGTGATGCCGGCGGCCGGCCCGGCATTGATGCGCGGCGCGTTCAGCGCCTCCTCGACGCCCATCCCGGCATGCAGCAGCATGGCGGCCACCTGGGCCAGCGCCGGCACGATCTGGTTGCCGCCGGAGGCGCCGAGCACGGCGAGCGGGCCGTCGGCGTCGGTGATCGCCACCGGGCACATGTTGTTGGGCCCGAAGGCGCCGGGCCGCAGGCTGTTCGCCCGGCCGGGCCGCGGGTCGAACCAGGACATGCCGTTGTTCAGCAGCACGCCGGTCGCGGGCGACAGCACCCGGGCGCCGAAGCGGTTCAGGAGGGTGAAGGTCAGCGCCACCATGCGGCCGTCGCGGTCGGCGGCGTTGAGCTGGGTGGTGCTGGAGGTCGTGCTCAGCTCGGCCGGGGTCAGCCGGGCGCGATGGCCGGCGAAGGCGTCGCGCAGCGCCGCCGTCATCGCCGTGTAGAAGCCGGGGTCTAGCGGCCCGGCGCCGCGCTGCGCGTCGAACTGGCGGAGCGCTCCGTGCAGCCGGCGGCCGCCGCTGCTGTCGCCGGCGACATGGACCTGCCGGCCGGCGATCTCGGCCGCGGAGGCCTGGTAGACGCTCGGCCGGTAGGCGGCCAGGTCCTCGGCGGTGATGAAGCTGCCGCCGCGGCGCAGGTCCTCGGCCAGGCGCTCGGCGGTCCGGCCGGTGTAGAAATCCTCCGGCCCGGCCTCGGCCAGCCGCTCCAGCGTCGCGGCCAGCGCCGGCAGCGGCAGCACGGTGTCCGGCTCCGGCACCGTGTCGCCGGGCATCAGCACGGCGCGGGCGCCGTCGTCGCGGCGCAGGTCGGCTTCGGCCATGGCGATGGCGAGCGTGGCGTGCCAGTCGACGGCCATGCCCTGGCGGGCGCGCTCGATCGCCGGCGTCAGGGCGCGGTCGAAGCCGATCGTGCCGAAGCGCCGCAGCGCCTCGGCCAGGCCGGCGACGCAGCCGGGCACCACCGCCGCCGCGTAGCCGCGGACATTGGCCTGGTTCGCCGAGGCCGGCATGCCGAGGAAGGTGGTCGACCCCTCCGGGTCCGGCCGGTAGGTCTCGGGGTCGAAGCGCAGCGGCGCGCGGCCGGTGAACTCCACCACCTCCACCCGGCCGTCCGGCTCCGCCACCAGCAGATAGCCGCAGGCGCCGAGGCCGCTCATCCAGGGCTCGACCGTCTGCAGCACCAGGGCGCCGGTGACCGCGGCGTCGACGGCGTTGCCGCCGGCCTCCAGCACCGCGGCGCCGGCCTCGGCCGCGGCCCAGTGCTGGGAGGTGACGACGCCGTGCGGCCCGCTGGCCGCCGGCTTGTGTAACTGCCAGCGCTCGACCCGGGCGGCGGCGAAGCGGGGATCAGCCATGGTCGGCCTCCTGGTCGGCGGCGACCAGCCGGCTGGCGCCGGAGAGGTCGCCCAGTTTCTGCCCGGCCTGGGCGCGAGCCTGCCGCTCGGCGATGCGGGCCTCGCGGGCGATCGCTTCGTCGGCCGCCGCCTCGGCCTCCCCGGGCGGCAGGACCAGCACGCCGGTGGCGTCGGCCAGGATCGCGTCGCCCGGCAGCACCGGGACATTGCCGCAGGCGACCGGCAGGTTCAGCGCCCCGCCCAGGTCGTTCAGCCGGGTGGTGATCGCCGAGGCGCCGCGGCACCAGACCGGCAGCCCGGCCTCGCGGATCTCCTCCGGGTCGGTGCAGGGGCCGTCGAGCACCACGGCCACGGCGCCGGTCCGCTTCACCGCCCGGGCGACGCCGCCGCCGAGGCAGGCGTGGCGGTCGTCGCCGAGCCGGTCGATCACCAGCACGTCGCCCGGCCGCAGCAGGCCGATGGCGTGGTGCAGCAGGGTCGAATCCGTGCCCGGGATGGCGACCGTGACGGCGGTGCCGACCAGCGTGCCGCGCACCGGAAGCAGCGGCGCGATGCTGCGGTGGACGAAGCCGCGATGGCGGAAATGGCCGATCGTGGCGATCTCGACCCGGGCCAGCTTCCCGGCCAGGGCCGGGGCGATCTGCGGCGGCACGGCGCCGATCTCATACTTTCTCATGCAGCTTCGCTCCTTCCGGCCCGGCGGCACCCCCGTCGCGGCCCCAGTCGCGGCCGGGCACGGCCGACAGCAGCTCGCGCGTATAGGCCTCGCGCGGGGCGCCGAAGAGGGCGGCGGGCTCGCCCTCCTCGACGATGCGGCCCTGGCGCATCACGGCGATGCGGTCGCAGATCCGGCTGGCCACGCGCAGGTCGTGGGTGATGAACAGCATGGCGAAGCCCAGCCGCTGCTGCATCGCGGCCAGCAGGTCGAGGATCTGGGCCTGGACCGAGACGTCGAGCGCCGAGACGGATTCGTCGGCGATCAGCAGGTCCGGCTCGATCGCCAGCGCCCGGGCGATGCAGATGCGCTGGCGCTGGCCGCCGGAGAATTCGTGCGGGAACCGGCCGGCCGCCTCGGCGTCGAGGCCGACGGCCTGCAGCAGCTTGAGCGCGCGCTGCCGGGCCTCGGCCCGGTCGAGGCCGTGGATCACCGGCCCCTCGGCGATCGCGGCGCCGACGCTCTGCCGCGGGTCGAGCGCGCTGTAGGGATCCTGGAACACGATCTGCACCCGCCGGCGCGCCGCCCGCAGCGCCTTGCCCTTGAGGGCGGAGAAGGAGCCGCCCGGCAGCGTGATGTCGCCGCGCTCGGGCTCGATCAGCCGGATGACGCATTGCGCCAAAGTGGATTTGCCGGAGCCGGATTCGCCGACCAGCCCCAGGGTCTCGCCGCGGCGGATCTCGACATCGACCCCGTCCACCGCCTTGACGCTGCGGCCGCCGCCGAACAGCCCGGATTTGCGGAAGGTCTTGGCGATGCCTTTGGCCGAGACCGCGACCGGACCCAGCCCCGGCCGGGCGCGCCGCGGCTCCAGCATCGGCACCGCGGCCAGCAGGTCGCGGGTGTAGGCCGCCTGCGGCCGCCGCAGCACCCGGTCGCGCGGGCCTTCCTCGACCAGCTGGCCGTTCTGCATCACCGCGACCCGGTCGGCGATCTCGGCGACCACGCCGAAATCATGGGTGATGAACAGGATGCCGGTGCCGTGCTTCTGCCGCAGGTCCAGCATCAGCCGCAGGATCTGCGCCTGGGTGGTGACGTCGAGCGCGGTGGTCGGCTCGTCGGCGATCAGGATGGCGGGGTCCAGCGCCAGCGCCGTCGCGATCATCACCCGCTGGCACTGCCCGCCGGACAGCTGGTGCGGATAGCTGTGGTACAGTTGCTCGGGGTCGGGCAGGCGGACCTCGCGGAACAGCGCCAGCACGCGCTCGCGGATCTCGGCGGCGGAGAGCCTGGTGTGCAGCCGGAAGGTCTCGGCCACCTGGTCGCCGACCCGGTAGATCGGGTTCAGCGCGGCGCTCGGCTCCTGGAAGATCATGGCGAGGCGGCGGCCGGAGAGGTCGCGCCGCTCGCGCTCGGGGAGGGCCAGCAGGTCGCGGCCCTCGAAGATCACGCGACCGCTCGGCGCCGGCAGGTTGGCCGGCAGCAGCCCCATCACCGCCAGCGCCGTCATCGACTTGCCGGAGCCGGATTCGCCGACGACGCACAGGATCTCGCCACGGCCGAGCGCCAGCGACAGGTTGGAGACGGCATCCGGCCGCTCCGCCGCCGGCGGCAGCGGCACCCGCAGATCTTCGATGGCGAGCAGCGGCGTCATGCCGGCGCCGTCTCGACCCGGCGCGGGTCGCAGCGGCGGAAATGGGCGACGAAGCGGGCGGTGAAGCCGGTGATATGCTCGACGATGCGGGCGCCTTTCGCGGCGTCGGCCAGGGTCGGGTCGCCGCCCAGCATGCCGTCCGGATTGACCTCGGTGACGTCGAGCGGCATCTGCACCGGCAGCCCCTCGAAGCTGACCGCGGCGACGCCGTCGGTCGGCAGGCCGAAGGCGCGGGAGGGCGTGGCCGGGCGCACCAGGTCGGGGCGCATCAGCTCCGGGAACAGGTGCAGATAGACCGAGGTCAGCGGGTCGCCGCCATGACCGCGGGCCCGGCCGGCGGCGTCGCCATGCAGCTCGCGCCACAGCTCCGGCGGGATCAGGCGCCAGATGTTCAGCGCCGCCACCGCCACGCCGCGCTCGCGCCGCAGGCGGCGCAGCGTCTGGTCGATCAGCGGCGCGTTCGAGCTGTGGCCGTTGAACACCACCAGATGCTCGACGCCGTGGTCGAGGAAGGCGGCCACCGTGTCCTCCAGCACCGCCGAGAAGGTCTCGGCGCGCAGCTGGATGCCGCCCGGCACGGTGCGGAAGAAATCGGCATAGCCGAAGGGGACGGTGGGGGCGGCGATCGCATCCGCCGCCTCCGCCGCCAGCAGCGACAGCCGCTCGGTCAGCATGTAGTCGCCCATCGGGGCATGCGGGCCCTGCTCCTCCTGGCTGCCGAAGGGCAGCAGGACGACCGGGCGCTCGGCCAGACGCTCGCGGAACTCCACGAAGGTCATGTCCTTCAGGGCGTGCTTGCGCAGCGGCATCGATCTCAGCCCAGCTTCAGGTAGTCGCCGTACATGCGCATGTCGCTGTCGGCGATCGGCGTCCACTGGATGTCGGCGCGGTGCGCCCAGTTGTAGACGCTCTTCCACAGGTAGAAGCCGGGGGTGACCCGCTGCCACTCCTCGGACAAAGCGAGATAGGCCGCCTTGCGCTTCTCGAACTCGGTCTCCTTCTCGAAGGCGCGGCCGAGCTCGACGAATTTTTCCGTCGGGGTCCAGGACTTCCAGCTGGCGGTGGAACGGGTCGCGGTCGGGCCCCAGTCCAGCCACAGCGGCTGGTACGGGTCGCCCGGGATGAAGTCCGAGCTCATCGACATGTTCATCAGGTGGTAGGGGCGGCGGTAGACCAGCTCGAAATTGTCCAGCACCTGGGCCTCGACATTGACGCCGATCTCGCGCCACTGCTCGACCATGATCTCGGCCGCGGCCTCGTAGTTCGGATAGAACTGGCGGGTGATGTGCCACAGCAGCTTCTGGCCGTCATAGCTGGTCTCCTTGACCAGGGCCTTGGCCCGCTCCGGATCGAAGGGCAGCTTCGGCTTCAGGTCGGGGTCGTAGAACTTGCCGTATTCCTTGAAGTTGAACGGCACCGCCGGGTGGAAGGTGGCGTCGCCGAACAGGGCCGCGACGATCTCGTCCATGTTGACGCCCTGGACCATGGCGTAGCGCAGCTTCGGGTCGACCAGCGGGTTGTCCGGCGGGTCGGGCAGGGTGTTGAAGGCGAAGGCCGGGTAGTTGTCGGCCTGGCGGCGGACCAGCTTGACGTCGGAATAGCCCGCCAGCGTCGGCTCCTGGTCGGTCGGGATGTTGACGATGAAGTCGAACTCCTTCGACACCAGCCCGGCCAGCCGCGCCGCGAATTCCGGCACGATCTTCCACACCAGCTGCCGCGCCGGCGGCGGGTCGCCCCAATAGCCGTCGAAAGCGTCGAGCACCATCACCTCGCCGGAACGGAAGGTGGTGACCTTGTACGGGCCGGTGCCGATCGGCGCCTGGCCGAAGCGGTCGACGCCGACCTCGAGATAGTATTTCTTCGGCACCACCAGGCCGATATTGCCGGTCAGCTTGCCCGGGACGTTCGGGTCGGGCGCCGCGGTCTCGATCTCGATGCTGTGCGGGCCGGTCGCCTCCACGCGCTTGAAGCCGGCGGTGAAGGTCTTGCCGCGCGGCTCGAACGGCTTCGGGCCCCACAGCCGGTCGGCGCCCAGGGTGAAGGCGACGTCCTCGGCGGTCATGTCCGTGCCGTCGTGGAACTTGACGCCCTGGCGCAGCTCGATGGTCCAGACCGTGCCATTCTGCTGCCACTTGGTCGCCAGCTTCGGCTTCAGCGCCAGGCCGTTGGGGTCGGAGATGTAGTCGCGCTCGATCAGCCCGTCGTAGAAGTTGGGGAAGATCCGGCCCGAGGTGGTGCTGAGGCCGTTGATCGGCGACATCGTCTGCCACAGGTTGTCGACCGCGATGGTCAGCACCGGCCGCTCCGCCGCCCGTCCGTATCGCAGCGGTGTCGCCAGCGAGACGGCGCCGGCGCCGAGCGCCAGCTTGCCGAAACCGCGTCTCGTGAACATCGAAGCCTCCTCTGTTTGTTTCGTTCTCAGGCGGTGCGGACGCGCAGCATCGGGTCCAGCCGGTCGCGCAGCCAGTCGCCGACGATGCTCATCGACAGGGTGACGGCGAAGATCACCAGCCCGGGCCAGACCGCAATCCACCAGGCGCTGGACAGGTATTCGCGGCCGTCGCCGAGGATCTGGCCCAGGCTGGTCATGGGCGGCTGGATGCCGAGGCCGAGGAAGCTCAGCGAGGTCTCCAGCAGGATGATCTGCGGGAAGTTGAGGGTGACCTGGACGATCAGCGCGCTGGCCACATTCGGCAGGATGTGCCGCAGGTAGAGCCGCATCGGCGCGGCGCCCAGCGCCACCACCGCCTTGGCATAGGGCTGGCCGGCGGCGGACAGGACCACGCCGCGCGCCAGCCGGGCATAGGACTCCCAGCCGTGCAGTCCCATCAGGATGACGAACAGCGTCAGGCTGTTGCCGAAGAAGGCCAGCAGGGTCAGCGCGATCAGGATGAAGGGCAGGGACGCCTGGAAGTCGACCAGCATCATCAGCGACTCCTCGACCCAGCCGCGGAAATGCGCGGCGATGAAGCCGATGGCGCTGCCGACCACCGCCCCGATCAGCGTACCGGCGACGGCGACCGACAGCGACATCTGCAGCCCGCCGACCAGCCGGGCCACCATGTCGCGGCCGAGCCGGTCGGTGCCCAGCAGGTAGCGCGGGTCGCCGCCCAGGAAGGACGGCGGCTTGAGCCGGGCGAGCAGGTTCTGCTGGGTCACGCCGTAGGGCGTCAGCCAGCCGCCGAACAGGGCGGCCAGCAGCGCCGCCGCCAGGATCGCGAAGGCCGCTGCGAGGAGCCAGGGGAAGCGCCGCATCGCCCGGCCCTCAGCGCGCCGTGCGGATGCGCGGGTCGAGCAGCCCGTACAGCAGGTCGACCGCGAGATTGGCCGCGACCATGGTGGCGGCGACCAGCAGCACCAGCGCCTGCACCACGGCGAGGTCGCGCGAGGTCACGGCGGTGACCAGCAGCCGGCCGATGCCGGGCCAGGCGAACACCGTCTCCACCACCACCGCGCCGCCGACCAGGGCGCCGAGATTGAGGCCGATCACGGTGACGATCGGGATGGCGGCGTTGGGCAGGGCGTGGCGCAGCACCCGGTACAGGGGCGGCGCGCCCTTCGCCGCCGCGGCGCGCATATAGGGCTTGCTCAAGACCTCCAGCATCGCCGAGCGGGTGAAGCGCGCCAGCGTGCCGGCGGTGTAGACGCCGAGCGTCGCCGCCGGCATCAGCAGGTGCAGGATCGAGCCGGTGCCCGAGCTCGGCAGCCATTGCAGGGTCAGCGAGAACAGCAGAATTAAGAGGATGCCGAGGAAGAAGTTCGGCAGGGCGAAGCCGAACACGGCGAAGCCCATCACCAGCCGGTCGAGGGCCGAGCCGCGGCGCAGCGCCGCGACGATGCCGGCCGGCACCCCGACCAGGATGGCGACGGCATAGGCGGACAGGCCGAGCAGCACGGTCCAGGGCACACGCTCGGCGATGATCTCGGTCACCGGCCTTCCGTCGCGGTAGGAGGTGCCGAACTGGCCCGACGCCATCTGCACGACGTAGCGCAGATACTGCTCGGGCAGCGGCCGGTCGAGGCCCCAGGCCTCCCGGAACTGGGCGATCTCCTCATTGGTGGCGTCCGGGCCCAGCAGCGACTGCACCGGGTCGCCCGAGACGCGCAGGACGATGAAGGCGAAGGTCACCACGAACCAGAGCGTCAGGAGGGTCCGCGCGGCTTTCACCGACCAGAAGCGCACCATGCAGCAGCCTTCTCCGTCGTCGGGGCGGGCAGGGCCTGTCTCGGGAGGGCGCCCGCGATCGGCAAGAAAGGGTCCGATCCGGGGCGTCGAGGGCGCTAGCGAACCACAGCGATCCCATGGGATCTATCATAAAATTACAGGGGGATTTATATGTCACAGATATGAATAGGGGCATCGAGCTGCGTCATCTGAGCTACTTCGCCTGCCTGGCGGAGGAGCTGCATTTCGGCCGCGCCGCCGACCGCCTCGGCATGGCCCAGGCGCCGCTCAGCCAGCAGATCCGGCAGCTGGAGGAGCGGCTCGGCGTCCGCCTGTTCGACCGCACCACGCGGCGGGTCAAGCTGACCGCGGCCGGCGAGATCCTGCTGCGCCATGCGCGCGACGTGCTGAGCGGCCTGGACCGCGCCATCTCCCACACCCGCGCGATCTCGGGCGAGCATGTCGGCCACCTCGTCGTCGGCGGCGTGCATCTGGCGCTGTCGCAGTTCCTGCCCGCCATCATCCGCGCCTTCCGCCAGGACTATCCCGCGGTGACGGTCGACGTCGTGCCCTTCACCACCGCCGAGCAGCTGAAGACGCTGGAGGCGGGCGGCATCAACGTCGCCTTCATCCGGCCGACCAATGCGGCCGGCTTCATGCAGATGGAGAGGCTGTCGAGCGAAGGCTTCGTCGCGGTGCTGCCCAGGGCGCATCCGCTCGCCGCCAAGCCCGACCTGTCGCTGCGCGATTTCTCCGGCCAGCCCTTCATCGGCTATGCGCCGATCCTCGGCGCCAGCTACAGCAACCTGGTGCTGGACGCGCTCCGCCAGGCCGGGGTGCGACCGATGGTGGTGCAGGACGCCTCGCACACCCTGTCGATCGTCACCCTGGCCGCCGCCGGGGTCGGCCTCGGCATCGTGCCGTCCTGGGTGTCGCACATGCCGCTGCCGGAGCTGGTGTACCGACCGCTCGACGACCTGCCGCGGGCGGTGGAGCTCGCCATCGCCTGGCCGGCCGGCGAGACCTCGCCGGTGGTGCTCGACTTCGTCCGCATCTCCCGCCTCGTCGCGGCGCAACGCCGGGCGAATTAGTGGAGGTTCGATGATCACGCAGTCACGGCCCGGTTGCGGGCGATGACCTCGTCATGGGTGAGCTTGTCGCCGGCTGCCATGAACTCCCTGATGAGGGCTTCACGGCTGCCGGGAGCACGGGACCGATCGGCGGACTGCAGCGCCGACTCCAGTTCGCTCGCCGTCAGTTCCGTGCAATAGGCAGGGGTGCCGGGCTGCTGCCGCCAGGACTCTGTGAGGCCCCCCGCATCCACCGCGTCGAAACCGGTGGCCTCTACCAACTCCATGGCAATGGCCTTGGCCTTCAGATCATCACCCGCGACCGGAATGGCGATGCGACCCGATGCTCCGGCCGGTCGTCCCTTCCCGGACAACGTCGCCGCCAGCACGGCGTTCCACGCTTTGACGACCGGTCGACCGATCCGCTCGCCGACCCAGACGCTCTCGGGCTTGCCGCCCTCGACTTCGGCGATCGCACCGTCGCGGAACGGATAGTAGTTGGAGGTGTCGACGACGACGTCGGCGGGCACGTCGTCAAAGAGGCCCGCAAGCTCGGGATGCCTCGCAAACGGAATCGAAAGGACGACCGCTTCGACGCCCTGAACGGCATTCTCCTTCGAGACAGCGGTGGCGCCGAGGTCGCGAGCCAGATCGCGGATGGTGTCCGGCCCCTTCGAATTGGCGAGCTTGATCTCGTGGCCGCCGGCGGCGAGCTTTCGTGCCAAGGTCGCACCGATGCTCCCCGCACCGATGATTCCGATCTTCATGGGATGTCCTTCCCGAATGCAGATGAGCGCCGCTTCAGTCGCGGGCGGGGCGGGCGAACGCATTGAGCGTGTCCCTGAGTTCGGCCAATCCGCCATCGGTCAGTTGGCAGACGGTCTTGATCTTGTCGGTGATGCCCCAGAGCTCCTCGCGCAGGGCCTCGCCGCCCGCCGTGAGGTTGATCAGAACGCGGCGCTCGTCGTCGCGGTCGCGTGTACGGGTCACCATGCCGGATGCTTCGAGCCGCTTGAGAAGCGGCGTGATCGTCCCCGTATCCATGCCGAGTTTCGTGCCCAACTCTCCGACAGCGCGCGGCGTACCCGCGAAAAGCTCGAGCATCACCAGATACTGCGGGAACGTCAGTCCCAGCGGCTCCAGGAATGGCTTGTGAAGACGGGCCATCCGGTTGGCCGCACCGTAAAGCGCGAATGAAAGCTGGGTGCCGACCTGGCGACGGGCATCGGGTTTGATCTCAGGCATCGAGGTATTCTAGTGCAGCATTATCTAGTGAGCTAGATAATTTCTCCGAGGCGACCCCCGCTCCGGCCGGCGCCGGGTGATGGGCGAATTTGCTCAGGATAGATTGGCGCCGGCGACCCGCCGCTTCTCGAATCCGCGGAAGCTCCTGCGCGCCAGCGGCAGCAGCGTCGCCGCCAGATAGGCCAGCCCCGTCAGCAGCAGCGCGGCGGGAAGGCCGACGCCGCTGATCAGCGCGCCGCCGAAGAGCCCGCCGAAGGGGATCAGGGTCCAGCAGAGCGCAGTGCTCATCGACGTGACGCGACCCATCAGGGGCTTGGGGATCCGCTCGAACATCACGGCGAACAGGATCGGGTTGAGGAAGCCGGAGGCGAACCCGCCGACCGCCAGGGTGGCGAAGACGAGCGCGAGCGGCGCGTCCACCGCGAGGACGAGGAAGCGCGGGAATCCGGTCAGGAGGAACGCGATCGTATAGACGACGAGGCGCGGCATCCGTTCGCCGATCGAGGCGGCGATGGCCGCGCCCACCATGGAGCTGCCGGAGAACGCCGCCAGCATCGCCCCCAGCCATTCAGGGCCGTGACCGGCATCCAATGTCCAGACCGGCAGCAGGACGGCGTGAAAGGCCTGGTCCAGGAGATTGGTGGCCGCCACCATGATGACGATGCCCATCAGCACCGCATCCCGGCGCAGAAAGCTCCAGCCTTCCAGCAGCTCCCGGCCATAGGACGCCGCTGCCGCGACCGGGATGTGGCGCAACGCGGGAATGCCCGCCCCGACGACCACGGCGGCGACGGCGAAGGTGACGGCGTTGAAGACGAGGGCCTGGGCCGGGCCGGTCGCGGCGATCAGCGCGCCGGCGCCGGCCGCCCCCACCGTCGATGCCAGCCTTTCGATGGTGCCGACGACGCCGGTCACCCGTTCCAGCGGCACCGCCGCCAGCTCCGCGATATCGGGGACCATCGCCTGCTTGGCCGCGTCGGCCGGGCCGCGCAGCGCGCCGAGGGCGAAGACGACGGGAAGCAGGGCCGGGACGGTGAGCATGCCCAGCAGATGCAGCAGCGGCACCAGCCCGACCACGATCGCCGAGGCCGCATCGCAGAGGATAGCGATCCGCTTGGGGCCGACACGGTCGATCAGCGGGCCGCCCAGCGCCTTGGCGACGACATAGGGCAGCATTTCCGCCATCGCCACCAGCCCGGTCGATATGGGGCTGTTCGTCGTGCTCAGCACCAGCCAGGGGATGGCGATCGTCGACAGCCTCGTGCCGGAGATCGAGACCGTCTCGGCGGCGGCCAGGGCGAGAAAGGGCCCGCGTGCGCTCACGGCCCGGCATCCTCCTCGCGATGCGGTAGCCGGCCCGGATAGGGAAAGGCGCGCAGCATGATCGTGAAGGGCGCCGTGCCCGGGGGCAGCGGTTCCCCCAGCGGCGGGGCGTCCCGCATCGCCTCCAGCATGATGTCGGTCAGCCGCCTAGTCAGGGCTTCGGCCTGCTCCGCCGTCAGCGGGACGGTGATGTCGCTGGCTGTGGCGGCCTTGCGCCATCGGGCCGGCAGCTCGGCGTACTCCTCGACGGCCTGCTGCATCTGGCCGACCTGCAAGGACAGCGACGCC
Source organism: Inquilinus sp. NPDC058860 (assembly GCF_042743185.1). NCBI lineage: Bacteria > Pseudomonadati > Pseudomonadota > Alphaproteobacteria > Rhodospirillales > Rhodospirillaceae > Inquilinus > Inquilinus sp. NPDC058860. The sequence goes on from NZ_JBHYMS010000020.1 coordinate 83,330, forward strand.
TGGGTGAAGGCGACGCCCGCATCCAGCTCCGCGCCCTCGGCGTCCGTCTCGAGCACGGAGGTCAGCTCATGGCTGGCGCGCCACCAGCGGTCGCGGCGGGACGGACCCGGCTTCTCCTCGATGAAGCCGTATTGGGCCAGCTGGCGGAGGTGATAGCTCGTCGCGCCGCTGTTCAGGCCCAGCCGCGCCGCCAGCTGCGTCGCGGTGGCGGGGCCGTCGACCCGGAGCATGCCCAGCATCCGTAATCGGACCGGATGCGCCAGCGCCTTGAGCGCCGTCGGATCGGGGACGACCCGGCTGACGTCGCGGGGCGCGGCCACGGCGGGAGTCGGCGAAGGGCGAGGCGACTTCATCCATCCAGCCTAATTTCACAAAGAAATATTTGCAAAGGTTTATTTGCATACGGCCGGGGGAAGTCCGGCTATGTCGACGAAACGCGGGGCGCGGCGCTGTTCAGCCGCATGGCTGCTGCGGCGGCCAGCAGGCCGAGGAAGGACGCCAGCAGCATCAGCCCCAGCAGGAGCGTCGGCGACGGCTCGCCGGACAGGGCGAGGCCGGTCAGCGTCGTCATCAGCGCGCCGCCCAGGACGGTCAGGGCGCCGGTGATGCCCGCCGCGCTTGCCGCCAGCCGGGGGCGCACCGACATCGCGCCGGCATTGCTGTTCGGCGTCGTCATGCCGTTGCCCAGCCCGACGAAGATGGTGGATCCGAAATAGAGCGCCGGCGTCAGATGGCCCGTGGCGATGACCGCGAGGCCGGCGAGAAGGCCCAGGCAGGCGACCATCCGGCCCATCAGCATGACCGTCGCCGGCGGATGCCGGCCGACCAGACGGCTCGACAGCCAGCTGCCGGCGACGAAGCCCGCGGTGATGCTGCCGACGAACGCCCCCAGCTGCGCCGTACCGATCCCGAAAATGGCGGTGGCGATCCGGGGCGCCCCGGCCAGGAAGATGTAGAAGGCGCCGGTCGAGAAGGCGGTGCACAGCGCATGGCACCAGAACAGCGGCTCGCGCAGCAGCGCAGTCAGGCGCCTGCCGTCATCCCCCGCGTCGGCCGAGGGCCGGAGGGTTTCGCCCACATCCGACCATGCCAGGCACAGAAGCCCCGCCCCGGCCGCGGCATAGAGCAGGAAGACCATGCGCCATCCGAAGGCGGCGTCCAGGACGCTGCCCAGCATCGGCCCCAGCATCGGGGCCAGCGCCATCGCCATGCCGATGCGGCCCAGCAGCCGTGCGGCCTCGGCCTCCCCGGCCGTATCGCGGACGATCGCGAGCGACAGGACGTAGCCCGAGACCACGGCCGCCTGCAGCATCCGGAACGCCAGCAGCATCCACACGGTCTGGGCGACCGCGCAGCCGAGCGACGCGAGGGTGAAGACCGCGAGCGCCGCCAGCAGCACCGGGCGCCGGCCGATCCGGTCGGCGAGCGGGCCCACCCCGAGTTGGACCGCGGCCGAGACGGCGAGATACCCGCCGAGGGCGAGGCTGACCAGGCCGTAGTCGGCATCCAGGTCCCGCGCGATATTGGCCAGCGACGGTACGATCATGTTCAGCGTCACCACCGACGTGGCGGTCATCAGGATCAGCGTCGACAGGGCGGGCGGGGTGGCGGCCTTGCGCATCGGTGTCGGGACCCTCTGAAAACAAAAAAAGCCCCCGAACGGTGGTCCGGGGGCGCATGGCGGCGGAGATGGCGTCCGCTATCGGGCCATGCACCTTTCGCCTGCGATCGTGAAATTTGATGGAAGCATCTTCTGTCCCCTGCGCAATAAGACTAATTCCGGATCGGATCTTCACGCAAGTCTGTTTCGAACCCGCTGCGGAGCCGCAGCCGCGACGTGATGCCTTCGTCACGGGCGCGACCCGCTGCGTTTCGGCTTGCGCCGCGGCCGTCCCGCATGGTTAATCGTGCAACCTGCTTAATCGTGACACCAGGATGCCCGGCAAGCCGCCCTCCATGCTCGATCTCGCGCGCACTCTCGGCGTGTCGCGGGCGACCGTGTCGAACGCGCTGCGCGGCAAAGGGCGGCTGTCGCCGGAGCTGGCGGGACGGATCCGCGCCCTGGCGGCGGAGCTGCGCTACATCCCGGCCCATGCCGGCCGTGCCCTGCGCACCGGCCGCAGCGCCACCATCGGCCTGATCGTGCCGGATTTCGGCCAGCCGCTGTTCCCGATCTTCGCCCAGGCGATCGAGCGCGCCGCCAAGAGCCGAGGCGTCGCCGTTCTGGTCGGCGACAGCCTGGGCACGGCGGAGGGGCAGGCGGCGGAGATCGACAACCTGCTGGGCCGCGGCATCGACGCGCTGGTGATCATCCCGACCCGCGGCACCACGGTCGACGTCGCCGCCATCCCGGTGCCGGTGGCGGTGATCGACAGCGCCGCCACACGCGGCAACACGGCGGCCAGCAATCATCGCGACGGCGGCCGCCAGGTCGCCCGCCACCTGGTCGGGCTGGGCCATCGCGACATCCTGCTGCTGGCCGGGCCCAAGAATTCCAGGGTGGCGCGCGAGCGCACCGACGGCATGCGCGAGGTCTTCGCCCGGGCCGGCATCACCCCGCGCATCCGGCATTCCGTCACCAGCTTCGAGATGGGGGCGGAGATCGCGGCCGAGGTCGACCTGGCCGGCGTCACCGCCTGTGCCGCCGCCTATGACGCGCTGGCCGTCGGCTTCGTCACCGGCCTGGCCGCGCGCGGGGTGCGGGTGCCGCAGGACGTCTCGGTCACCGGCTTCGACGACCTGATGTGGGCGCGCATCGTCTCGCCGCCCTTGACCACCGTGCGACAGGATCTCGCCGCCATCGCCGACCATGCGCTCGCCGTCGCCACCGGCGAACGGCAGGGGGCAAAGCTGTTCCCGGTCGAGCTCGTCCTCCGGGCCTCGACCGCCGGGCCACGACACGTCAACGACAACCGGAGAGGGGGTGCTTCATGATCACGACACGGATGGCCGCCGGCGCGGCGCTGGCCGTTCTCGGCCTCTCGCCCGCCTTCGCCGAGACGCCGACCCTGACCATCTCGGTCTACGGCGTCGCGCAGGATGCCTACAAGAAGGACCTCTACGACCCGTTCGAGGCGAGCTGCGGCTGCAAGCTGGTGGTCGAGACCGGCAACAGCAGCGAGCGGCTGGCGAAGCTGGAAGCCAACAAGGCGGCGCCGGTGATCGACGTCGCCGCGATCGCCGACTTCAACGCGCTGGAGGCGGCGAAGAAGGACCTGATTCAGCCGATCGACGTCTCCAAGCTCTCCAACCACGGCGCGCTCTACGACTTCGCCCAGGACCCGCTCGGCGGCCACCTGGCGGTCGGCTACACCTTCTACTCGACCAGCATCGTCTACCGCTCGGACAAGGTGTCGATCGCCAGCTGGAAGGACCTGTTCAAGTCCGAGCTGGCCGGCCGCATCGCCCTGCCCAACATCACCACCACCCAGGGTCCGTTGGCGATCCATATGATCGACAAGGCCGAAGGCGGCACCACGCCCGACCTGAAGGCCGGGATCGACGCTATCGCCGCGCATCGCGAGGACATCGTCACCTTCTACGAGCGCGGCTCGCAGATCCCGCAGCTGTTCGAGCAGGAGGAGATCCTGGCGGCGGTGGTCGGCCGCTTCGGCTGGGCCAACATCAAGAAGCTCGACCTGCCGATCCAATGGGCGACGCCGAGCGAGGGCCAGACCGGCGGCATGAACGTGCTGACCCTGGTCAAGGGCACGAAGAACGAGGCGCTGGCGCTGAAGTTCATCGACTACTGGCTGTCCCAGGAGGTGCAGACCAGGCTGGCGATGGACCTGGTCGACAGCCCGGCCAACAAGTCGGTCGAGGTGCCGGCCGAGACGGCGGAGGCGCTGACCTACGGCGCAGAGACCGCGGCCAACCTGAGTTTCATCAAACCCGCGGCGATGCTGGAGAACCGCGAGGCCTGGGTCGCCGGCTGGAACGCCAAGGTCGCGCAGTAGGGCCGGGGCCCCATGTTCGAGAAGCGAGGCATCGGCCTGGCGTTGGCGGCGCCCGCGGCGCTGTTCGTCGCGGTCGGCTTCCTGTTGCCGGTCGCGATCCTGCTGGCCGGCAGCTTCCATTCGGCCGCCGGCTGGGGGCTGGAGAACTTCACCGAGTTCTTCGCCAAGCCGCTGAACCGCGACGTGTTCTTCCGCACCTTCCGCCTGGCGCTCACGGTCACGGCGGTGGCGGCAGTGATCGGCTATGCCGTGGCGCTGGTGATCGTCGATGCCTCGCCGGGGGTGAAGGGCAAGCTGGTCGGCCTGCTGGTGCTGCCGCTGATGATCTCCCCGGTGGCGCGGACCTATGCCTGGCTGGTGATCCTCGGCCGGACCGGCATCGTCAATGTGGCGCTGACCCGGCTCGGCCTGTCGGACGAGCCGATCCGCTTCCTGTTCAGCGAGACCGCGATCTTCATCGGCCTGATCCAGCTGTTCTTCCCGCTGATGGTGCTGCCGCTGGTCAGCGCGCTGGAGAACCTGCCGGCCGACGTGGTGCCCGCGGCGCGGGTGCTCGGCGCCTCCTGGTGGACGGTGTTCCGGCGCATCCTCTTGCCGCTGACCCGCGAGGGGCTGGTGGTCGGCGGCACGTTGGTCTTCGTCGGCTCGCTGACCGCCTATGTCACCCCGGCGATCCTCGGCGGCTCCAAGGTGCTGATGCTGGAGACGCTGATGTACCAGCGCGTCTCGGTCGCCAACGACTATGCCGCCGCCGGGGTCATCGCCGTGATCCTGATCGGCATGAGCATCCTGACCCATAGCGGCCTGAAGCGGCTGGCCACGGCGCGGCGGAGGGCCGGCTGATGCGGATCGCCGGCCACACCCTGCTCGCCGCCGTGATGGTGTTCCTGATCGGCCCGTTCCTCCTGATCTGCATCGCCGGCCTGTCCGCCGGCGAGACCCTGGCCTTCCCGCCGCCGGCCCTGTCGCTGCGCTGGGTCGAGACCGTGTTCGAGGTCGAGAGCTTCCGCTCCAGCTTCGCCCTGTCGATGACGCTCGGCCTCGGCGCCACCGGGGCGGCGCTGCTGCTGGGCATTCCCGCCGCCTATGCGCTGGAGCGGTACGAGCTGCCGGGTCGCGAGGCGGTGCGCGGCGTGGTCACGGCGCCGATCATCGTGCCCGGCATCATCGTCGGCCTGGCGCTGCTGCGGCACCTGGTCATCCCGGCCGGCATCCCGGTCATCGCCGCGCTGTTCGTCGCCCACACGGCCCTCTTGGTGCCCTATGCCGTGCGCATCACCTCGGCCAGCCTGAAGAACCTGCGGGTCGACATGGAGGAGGCGGCGGTGCTGCTCGGCGCCAGCCGGGCCGGGGCCTTCTTCCGGGTGGTGCTGCCGAACATCCGCAACGGCATCATGGCCGCCTTCGTCATCGGCTTCGTCACCTCCTTCAACCAGGTGCCGGTGTCGCTGTTCCTGTCCGGACCCGGGGTGTCGACGCTGCCGATCGATATGATGTTCTACATGGAATTCAACTACGACCCGTCAGTGGCCGCGCTGTCGGGCCTGCTGGCGCTGATGTCGCTGGCCATCGTGCTGGTCGCCGAACGCCTGCTGGGGCTGTCCCGCTATGTCTGACGCTTTCCTCGATATCGACGGGCTGACGCTGGCCTATCACGGCCAGGTCGCGGTCGACCGGCTGACCGTGTCGATCCGGCGCGGCGAGCTGGTGGCGCTGCTCGGCCCCTCCGGCTGCGGCAAGACCACGACGATGCGTGCCATCGCCGGGCTGATGGCGCCGGCCGGCGGGCGGATCACCCTGGCCGGGCGCGACATCACCCGGGTGCCGGCCAACAGGCGCGGCGTCGGGCTGGTGTTCCAGTCCTACGCCCTGTTCCCGCATCTGACGGTGGCCGAGAACGTCGCCTTCGGCCTGCGGCTGAAGAAGCTGCCGGAGGCGGAGATCACCAGCCGGGTCGGCGCGGCGCTGGCCAATGTCGGCTTGACCGGCTTCGCCCAGCGCCTGCCCAAGGCCCTGTCCGGCGGCCAGCAGCAGCGCGTCGCTTTGGCCAGGTCGATCGTGGTCGAGCCGCAGCTGCTGCTCCTGGACGAGCCGCTGTCCAATCTCGACGCCCGGTTGCGGCTGGAGATGCGCAGCGAGCTGAGCCGGCTGCAGCGCGAGCTCGGCATCACCATGATCTACGTCACCCACGACCAGGCCGAGGCGCTGGCCCTGGCCGACCGGATCATCGTCATGCGCGCCGGCCAGATCGAGCAGATGGGCCGGCCGGACGAGATCTACGAGGCGCCGCGCTCGCCCTTCGTCGCCCGCTTCATGGGCTTCGAGAACACCTTCGCGGTGGAGGAGGGCAGGCTGGCCACGGCCGGCGGCAGCCTGGCGCCGGGCTTCGCCTTGCCGGCGGCGGCCAGGGCGCTGGGCTGGCGGCCGCAGGCGGTGGCGCTGGGCGCCGGCCCGCATCGCGGCCGGGTGCGCGGCGTCTCCTATCTCGGCCAGACCGTCGAATACCTGCTGGAGACGCCGGCGGGGCCGATCAAGGCCGAGGTGCCGGCCGCCGCGCCGCGGCACGAGGCGGGGGCGGAGATCGCCTTCGACCTGCCGCTGGCGACGGCGGCGGTGATGGAGCGGGCATGATGCGCCGGGTCTGGATCGACACCGATATGGGCTTCGACGACGTCGTCGCCATCGCCATGGTGGCGGATGCGCCGGATATCGCGATCGCCGGCCTGTCGCTGGTCGCCGGCAACGCGCCGCTCGACCGGGTGGCGCAGAACACCCGCGACGCCGCCGCCTTCTTCGGCTGGGCGATGCCGATCCACCCCGGCCGCGACCGGCCGCTGCTCGGCGAGCTCGTCACCGCCGCCTATGCTCTCGGCGACGGTGCCATGCCGACCGTCGGGCGCAGCTTGCCCGAGGCGGACACGCCCCTGTCGGGGGAGCCGGCGCTGCCGGCCCTGGCCCGGTACCTGGAGGAGGGCGGCTCCGAGATCCTGGCGCTGGGCCCGCTGACCAACATCGCCGCCCTGGTGATCGCCCGGCCCGACCTGGCCGCGCGGATCCGGCTGGTCTGGATGGGCGGCAGCGCCGGCCCCGGCAACCACACGGCCACGGCCGAGTTCAACGCCGCGGTCGACCCGGAGGCGATCCAGGCGGTGATCGATGCCGGGGTCCGCATCGCCATGGTCGGGCTCGACGCCTGCCGGCCGGTCACGGTCTCGGTGGCCGATGCCGGCACGCTGCGGGCCGTCGGCGGCGACCGCGCCGCGGTGCTGACCGACCTGCTGGAGGGCTATGCCCGCATCGGCCAGCCCGGGGTGCCGCATCCGCTCTACGACCCGGTGGCAGCCGCGGCCTGGATCGAGCCGGCGACGATGGGATTCCGCCCGGCCCGGCTGGATGCCGAGCTGTCCGGCCGCCTGACCCGCGGCATGACCGTCATCGAATGGCGGGTGCCGCGCAAGGCCGCCGCCAATGCCGACATCGCCACCGTGCCGGATGTGGAGCGCATCCGGACGATGGCGCTCGGCGCGCTGGAGCGCGCCGCCCAACCGAAGGTCCAGCCATGACCCGCGAACCGTATGACCTCGACGATCCCGGCCTGCGCGACCGCGCCGTGCGCGCGGCCCGCGGGCTCGAGCCCTTCGACGTGCTGATCACCGGCGCGAGCCTCGTCGACGTCGCGACCTCGGAGGTCCGCGCCGCCGATATCGGGCTGGTCGGGCCGCTGGTCGCCAGCGTGCACGCCCCCGGCAGCCGCGGCGACGCCGGGCGGGTGGTCGACGCCGCCGGCCGCTTCGTCGCGCCCGGGCTGATCGACACGCATCTGCACATCGAAAGCTCGATGGTGACGCCGCGGCGCTATGCCGAGGTGGTGGTGCCGCAGGGCACGACCACGATCTGCTGGGACCCGCACGAGGTCGGCAACGTCGCCGGCCTGGCGGGGGTGCGCTGGGCGGTCGAGGCCGGGCAGGGGCTGCCGCTGCGGATCCTGACGCTCGCCCCGTCCTGCGTGCCCTCGGCGCCGGGGCTGGAGGTGGCGGGCGCCGAGTTCGGCGGCGGCGAGATGGCGGAGATGCTGCGCTGGCCGGAGATCGCCGGCGTCGCCGAGGTGATGAACATGCGCGGCGTGCTGGACCGCAGCGAGCCGATGCAGGGCGTGGTCGCCGCCGGCCTCGCCAGCGGCAAGCTGGTCTGCGGCCATGCCCGCGGGCTGGAGGGGGCGTCGCTGCAGGGCTTCGCCGCCGCCGGCATCCAGTCGGACCACGAGATCACCTCGGGCGATGACCTGCTGGCCAAGCTGCGCGCCGGCTTCACCGTCGAGCTGCGCGGGTCGCACGACTATGTCCTGCCCGGCGCGGTCCAGGCGCTGGCGACCCTGCCGCATCTGCCGCAGACCCTGACCCTCTGCACCGACGACATCTTTCCGGACGACCTGGTCGCCGTCGGCGGCATTGCCGACGTGCTGCGGCGCCTGATCCGCTACGGCATGCGCCCGGTCGACGCGATCCGGGCGGCGACGCTGAACGCGGCGATGCGGCTCGGTCGCCGCGACCTCGGCCTGGTCGCGCCCGGCCGCCGCGCCGACCTGGTCGTGCTCGACGGGCTGGAGACGCTGGGGGTCGAGCGGGTCTTCGCCTCGGGCCGCGAGGTCGCGGCCGAGGGGCGCCTGACCGCGGGGCCGCTCGGCCGACCGGCGGACGTCTTCCGCGACACGGTGAAGGTGCCGCCGCTGACCGCCGACGACTTCGTCCTCCGCCTGCCGGGGCGCGGCACGGCCGTGGTCAATTCGATCTTCCGGCCGCGCTTCACCGAATGGCGCGACCTCGCGGTCGAGGTGAAGGACGGCGCGGTGGTGCTGCCGGAGGACAGGATCCTGATGGCGGTGATCCACCGCCATGGCCGGCGGCCGGCGGTGCCGCAGATCGGCATCCTGGACGATTGGGGGCATTGGCGCGGCGCGCTGGCCACCACGATCTCCCACGACAGCCACAACCTGACCGTGTTCGGCCGCGACCCGGCCGACATGACGGCGGCGGCCAATGCGGTGATCGCGGCCGGCGGCGGCATGGCGGTGGCCGAGGGCGGCGCCGTGACCGCGCAGGTGGCGCTGCCGGTCTGCGGCCTCCTGTCCGACGCGCCGGCGGTGGAGGTGGCGGCCGATTTCGCCGCGGTGAAGGCGGCGGCCGACCGGATCGTCGACTGGCAGCCGCCCTACCGCACCTTCAAGGCGGTGGTCGGCGCCAGCCTGGCCTGCAACCCCGGGCCGCATGTCACCGATCTCGGCCTGACCGACGGCACTACCGGCGAGATCCGCCCGCTCGCGGCCGCGGGCTGAGCAATCGGGTGAAGGAACATCTGCCCATTTCCTGTCATGCCCGGGCTTGACCCGGGCATCCAGGGAATGTCGAAGCCGCTCTGGGTGGCCCCTGGATTGCCGGGTCAAGCCCGGCAATGACAGGAGATAACAAGCAGAACCTGGTTCGGCCTCTCATCCGATTGCCCTGCGGCGGTGGGCTGAGCCGGTCGACATCGGCGGGAATCGAAGTATTCTCGGCGACCTGTCTGTCAGCGAGGGGAGCGCCATGACCGACACGAAAGCCGCCAAGGCGAAGGCCGCCAAGCCGCGCAAGCCGAAGGCGACGGAACCGGCGGCGGCGCCGGTCCTGCTCTCGGGCGGCAACCCGCAGATCGCGAAGGGCTACGGCGACGAGCCCGTGCAGGCCTATATCGCGGCCATGCCGGGCTGGAAAAGCGAGGTCGGGCGCCGCCTCGACGCGCTGATCGAGCGCACCGTCCCGGGCGTGCGCAAGGCGGTCAAGTGGAACTCGCCGATGTACGGGGTGGAGGAGAAGACCTGGTTCCTCGGCATCCATTGCTTCACGAAATACATCAAGGTGGCGTTCTTCCGCGGCGCGTCGCTGCAGCCTCTCCCGCCCGGCACGTCCAAGCAGAAGGAGGTGCGCTACCTCGACATCCGCGAGGACGAGCCACTCGACGAAGCCCAATTCTGCGCCTGGGTGAAGCAGGCCAGCGAGCTGCCCGGCGAGAAGATGTGAGCGGCCGGCGGGAGATGGGAGCGACAGCAATGAATGCAGCGACGGCAGAAGCCTCTCCCTCCCGGCTCATCGATGCGAGGATCGAGGAGCTGGGGGACTGGCGGGGCGAGACGCTGGCCCGGGTCCGGGCCCTGATCAGGCAGGCCGACCCCGAGGTGGTCGAGGAGTGGAAGTGGCGAGGGGTTCCGGTGTGGTCGCATGCCGGCATCATCTGCACCGGCGAGACCTACAAGGCGGTGGTGAAGCTGACCTTCGCCAAGGGCGCGTCGCTGGCCGACCCGTCCGGCCTATTCAACTCGAGCCTCGACGGCAACACCAGGCGCGCCGTCGATATCCGCGAGGGCGACGAGATCGACGAGGCGGCGTTGAAGGATCTCATCCGCGCTGCCGTGGCCTTGAACCTTTCGGCGCAGGCGAAGAGAAAGCGCGGCTGAGGCCCACCATGCCGCAGATCGCGAATGATGCGCGCTTCTGGGACCGGGCCGCGGGCAGATACGCCGCCGATCCGATCGCGGATCTGGCGGGCTACGAGCGCACGCTGGAGCGCACGCGGCACTATCTCAAGGGCGGCGATGCGGTCTTCGAATTCGGGTGCGGCACGGGGACGACGGCGCTCGGGCTCGCATCTGCCGTCGGGCGCATCGTGGCGACCGACATATCGGGCGAGATGATCGCGATCGCCCGCGGGAGGGCCGAAGCCGCGGGATGCGCCAATGCCGATTTCCAGGTCGCGACGCCCGATGCGATGGCCTGCCCGGACCGGACCTTCGACGTCGCCCTGGGGTTCAACATCCTGCATCTGGTGGCGGCGCGGGAGGCCGCCCTGAGAAACGTCCATCGGATGCTGAAGCCGGACGGGATTTTCATTTCCAAGACGCCGTGCGTCGGCGACGCGAACCCGATGATGCGCATCGTCCTGCCCCTGATGCAGCTCGTCGGCAAGGCCCCCTATGTGAGCGTCTTCGGCGCGAAGGACCTGGAGCGCGAGATCGCGGCGGCGGGGTTCGAGATCATCGAGCGCGGGCGCCATGCCTCGCGCGGCAAGGATTTGCGGCCGTTCCTCGTGGCAAGGAAGCGGTGAAGCCTCCTGTGAATCCGATTGTTGAGCCGGCAGGCGCGAAAAAAAGGGCCGCGCCGTGACGCGGCCCCGGGCGGGAAGCCGCCGCCGATCAGCTGTTGCCCGCCTCATTGATCGTGAAGTTGACGAAGCCGTTGCCGTTGACCACGCCGTAATCGTATTGGATGCCGGTCGGCGGGTTCGACTGGTTGAGGACGGGCACGAAGCTGGAGCCGCCGCCACCGCCCCCGCCGCCGGCATTCGGGCCCGAGAAGATCACGCCGTCGTCCACGCCGGCGCCACCGCCGCCTCCGGCATAGCCACCGCCCCCGCCGCCGCCCCCGATCCCGTGGTTGTACGAGGTCCCCCAGCCGGCGCCCCCGGTGCCGTCAGGCGGAGGGCTGCCGGTCTTCCCGGTGGACGGATTGTCGCTGATGACGGCCGTTCCGCCGGCACCGGGGGTGGCCCCGACGGCTCCCTGACCGCCGTTGCAGGTGGTGCTGCCGTTGCTCTGCTTGCCGGGGTTGCCATTCGCGCCGTTCTGGCCGCTGCTGCCGCCGGTTCCTCCCGTTCCGCCACTGCATCCGAGGCCACTGCCGCCGCCGCCGCCGGCGAAGATGATGTACTGGCCCGGCGGGCCCGACTGGCCCGACGGCATCAGCAGGATGTCCGAGCGGCCGCCACCGCCCCCTCCGGCCCCGTCGTGATGGGCCTGCCCGCCGGTGCCGCCGCCGTTGTAGCCGCCGGGGCCGCCGTTGCCGCCCCCGCCGCCCTGCCCCCCGACCTGGACATACAGCAGGTACGGCGGCTGCCCCCAGTCCGAGGTCACGGGGATCGTGGCGTAGACCTGCGCTCCCTGGCCGGCTGCAGGGCCGTGGGTGCCGACGCCGCCCGCCGCGCCGCCGGCCACCACGCTGATGCTCGTGACCGTGGCGCCCGGGGTGCTCGGCACGACGCGGATCGGCCATGTGCCGGGTGTGTTGAAGGAGTAGGTGCCGCCACCCGCGGTGCCGGTCTGGATCTCGTTATCCGTCATCTCCAATTCTCCTCTCGTCTATGAATTTCCGGGCAACCCAAAGCCAAGGCTGCCCGCCTCAATGACCCGCTCGTTCGTCCGGCACGGCCACGCTCCCGTCGCGGTGCCGGCGATCCTTTGCGGATAGGAAGCCAAGCTTATCTGCCTATCCTGTTATGCGAATAGGTCCAGGTCGGGCCGATCGATGAGTCCAGATGCCCTGCGCATAGGTCCAGACGGCACCAATCGATGAGTCCAGATTCCATTGGGGCAGGTTCAGGCGGCAGGCCTCCGCGAGCGCCCGATGCGGCGATCCGTCAGCGCTTGCCGATGGTCGAGGACAGCGCCGCGCGGACGATCTGCCAGGCGGCCTCGACCAGCCCGGCGGTGACCCGGCCGGCGGCCGGGGCGTCGCCGCGGCGGATGGCGTCGATCATCTGCTGGTTGGCCTCGATCGCGATCGCAGTCATCTCCGCCGACACGCCATAGGCCAGGTGGCGATAGCGCAGCGCCGGCCTCTGCACGATCGCCAGCAGCCGCTGCAGCACGGCGTTGCCCGAGGCCTCGTGCAGCGTCTCGGTCAGCGCGACATTGGCGTCGAAGCAGCGCTCGACGTCGCCGGCCTCCAGCGCCGACCGCATGGCGGCGAGGGCGACCGAGAGCTCGCCGGCGACCGCGACCGGATTGGCCGACCGGGCCGCGCCCTCCGCCGCCAGCGCCTCCAGCTTCACCCGGCAGGAATAGATCTGGTCCAGGTCGGCCAGCGACATCGGCGCCACCCGCACGCCCTGGCGCGGCCGGCGGATCACCAGCCCGGTGCCCTCCAGCAGCCGCAGCGCCTCGCGCACCGGCGACCGGCTGATGCCGTAGCGCTCGCACAGCTCCTCCTCCACCAGCTTGGCGCCGGGGGGCAGCTCGCGCAGGATGATCTTGCGCTCGAGGAAGGCGAGCACCGTCTGCGACAGCACCGGCCGGCGCGGGGTGCCGCCGTCTTCGTCCGGGATGGCGGTCTCCATGGTCGCGGGTCAGAACCTCTGGACCTTGAGGCCGAGGACCTTCTCGGTCACCACCACGACCAGCAGCGTCATGACGATGCTGATGGTGGAGACGGCCGCGGCCTCCGGCGTGAAGTTCAGGCGAAGATAATCGAACAGCTGGATCGGCAGGGTCGAGGTGCCGACGTCCTTCAGCAGGAACGAGATCGCGAAGGTGTCGAAGGAGATGATGAAGGCGAACAGGCAGCCGCCGATCAGCCCCGGCTTGATCAGCGGCAGGGTGATGCGCACGAACACCCGCCACGGCCGGGCGCCGAGGCTGCGCGCCGCCAGCTCCCACGACCGGTCGAAGCCCTGCAGCGAGGCCGAGACGTTCATGAACACGAAGGGCAGGGTGATCAGCACATGGCCGGTGACCAGCGCCACCAGGTTCCGGGTGCCGATGCCGATCGCATAGAAGAAGAACAGGAGCGCGATCGCCGTCAGCACCTCGGGCAGCAGCAGCGGCGCCAGCACGGCGATGCGGATCGCCTCCTTCGCCCGGCCGGCATGGCGGGCGTGGTACAGCGCGGCGGCGGTGCCGATCGCGGCGGACACCAGGGTCGCGATGGTGGCGACCTGCAGCGAGGTCCAGATCGCGGTGACGAACACCTCGTTGCCGAAGAACGCCTCGTACCAGCGCAGCGACAGGCCCTGCGGCGGGAAGGCCAGGAAGGCGCCGGCGCTGAAGGAGGCACCGACGACGACCAGGATCGGCGCCAGCAGGAAGGCGTAGACCAGGCCGCAGAAGATCGGGAACAGGATCGGCCGCCGCTGCTTCATGCCGCCCACCGCATCCGCGTGGCCCGGGCGAACAGCACGACGCAGAGCCCGCCGGCGACGCTGAGCATCAGCGCCAGCGCCGAGCCCAGCGGCCACTGGAAGGCGTCGGTCAGGGTGTCGACCACGGTCAGGGTCATGGTCTTCACCCGCATGCCGCCGATCAGCACGGGTGTGACATAGGCGCTGAGCGCCAGCACGAAGACCAGGATGCAGCCGGACTGGATCCCGGGCAGGGCCAGCGGCAGCACGATGCGCCGGAACGCCACCCGCCGCGTGGCACCGAGCGACCGCCCCGCCGCCTCCAGCGCCGGGTCGATGGTCTGCAGCGCCGCCATGACCGGCAGGATCATGAAGGGCAGGAAGACATGGGTCAGGGCGATGACGATGCCGAGCGTGTTGTACATCAAGGGCAGCGGCGTCAGGGTCAGGCCGAGCGACCGGGCCGCCTTGTTGATCACGCCGTTGTTGCCGAGCAGGATGGTCCAGCCGAAGCTGCGGACCACGATCCCGACCAGCAGCGGCGACAGCACGATGCCGTACAGCACCGGGCGCCATCGCGACCGGCTGCGGGCCAGCTGCCAGGCGACCGGGAAGCCGACCAAGAGCGTCGCCGCGGTGGTCAGCATCGCGATCCACAGCGTGCTGCCGAGCTGGCTCAGGTAGTAGCCGTCGGTCAGGGCGCGCTGGTAGTTGCCGAGCGTCAGTCCCGGCCCGTAGGGCGCGCCGGTGGCCGGCGGCCGGAAGCTCATCAGCACGATGTTGAGATAGGGCACCAGCAGGAACACGCCGAGCAGCACCGCCGCCGGTGCGATCAGCAGCCAGGTCCAGGGCAGCCGTTTGCGCCGGGCGGTCATGGCGCCTCCGGCACGACCCAGAGCGGGGCGGCGGGCGGCCGCACCGCCACGCGCTGCCCCTCGGCGAAGCGGGTCTGGGTCAGGCTGTGGGCCTCGACATCGCTGCCGTCCGGCAGCCGGATGCGGTAGTTGACCATGGCTCCCAGATAATAGCGGCCCTCGACCACGCCCTCCGTGGCCGTGGTGCTGATCCCGGCCGGGGCCAGGGTGATGGCCTCTGGCCGCAGCAGGGCCCGGACCGAAGCGCCCGGGGCGGTACCGTTCAGCCCGTCGGCGGCGCAGTCGCCGAACACGGTCCGGATCTTGGCGTCGGCGCCGTTGGCCACGACGATGCCGGGCAGCAGGTTGGCTTGGCCGACGAAGCTCGCCACCCTGGCATCGGCCGGCCGCTCGTAGATCGCTTCGGGCGCTCCGGCCTGGGTGATGCGGCCGCCGAACATCACCACGACGCGGTCGGACATGGTCATCGCCTCGGCCTGGTCGTGGGTGACGTAGATGGTGGTGATGCCGACCCGCCGCTGCAGGTCGCGGATGAACACCCGCATCTCGTCGCGCAGCCGGGCGTCCAGGTTGGCCAGCGGCTCATCCAGCAGCAGGATGCTCGGCTCGATCACCAGCGCCCGGGCCAGGGCGACGCGCTGCTGCTGGCCGCCGCTCAGCTCGCGCGGGTAGCGCTCCTCCATCCCGCGCAGCTGCACCATCTCCAGCACCCGGGCGACACGGGTTGCGGTCTCGGCCCGGCCGACCTTGCGCATCTCCAGTCCGAAGGCCAGGTTGCGGGCCACGGTCATGTGCGGGAACAGGGCGTAGGACTGGAACACCATGCCGATGTCCCGCCGCTCCGGCGGCAGGGCCGAGACGTCGCGCCCGTCGAAGGCGATGCTGCCGTGCTCGGCCTCCTCGAATCCCGCGATCAGCTTCAGCGTGGTGGTCTTGCCGCAGCCCGACGGGCCCAGCAGCGAGACGAACTCGCCGCTTGCGATCGACAGCGACAGCCGGTCGACCGCGCGGGCCGCGCCGAAGCTGCGGGTCAGCTCTGAAATGACGACTTCGGTCACTGGAAGGTCCGGTTCCAGCGTTCCGTCATCTCGGTGGCATTGGCGTTCACCCAATCCCAGTCCCAGGCGAGGATGCGGCTCATCTGCTCGCCATAGACCGGCACGTCGGCGCGCAAATCCTCCGGCACCTCGACCGTGCGGTTGACCGGGGAGACGAAGAACTCCCGCGCCAGCATCAGCTGGGTCTCGGGCGACAGGATGAAGTCGATGTATTTGTACGCCAGCTCCCGCGCCGGGGCGTTGGCGCAGATGCTGAAGGTCTGGTCCCACATCAGCAGGCCTTCCTCCGGCACGATGCAGTCGACCGGCAGCCCCTGGTGCTTCAGCCGCGCGATCTCGCCGAAGTCGTAGGGCGCGACCACGATCTCGCCGGTCGACATCAGGGTCGACATGTTGAAGTCGGTCTGCAGCACGGGGGCCAGCTCGCCCAGCTTCTCATAGGCCTTGTCCAGGTCCTGCGGGCCGCTGCCGAACAGCTTGCCGGTCAGCATCACCATCGCCTTGCCGGCCGAATTGACGATGTTGTAGAGGCCGATGCGGCCCTGGAACTCCGGGTTGGTCCACAGGTCTTTCCAGGATTTCGGCGGGGTCTGCACCAGGTCGGTGCGGTAGCCGAGGCCGAGCGGCGAGATCATGCCGACCGCGGCCCAGCCGTCGCCGGTCTGGGCGATCGGGTACAGATCCTTGTAGTGAGGCACCAGCGAGAGGTCGAACTTCTCGAAATACCCCTCCTTGCGCAGCAGCGAGGCGAAGACCTCGTTCATCATCACCATGGAATAGGGCGGCTGGTCCTTGCCGGCTGCGCGCAGGGTCGAGGTGAAGGTGCGGCCGAAGCCGATGTCGAGCTTGGTCTTGGCACCGGTCGAGGTCTCGAAGGCAGGCACCAGGCTCTTGCGCCAGAACGCCTCCCAGACCCCGCCATAGGTGGTGATCACCAGCTCCTGCGCCGCGGCCGCCAGGGCCGGGAAACGCAGCATGGCCGGGCCCATCAGGGCCGCGCATGCCATGACAACCTGCCGTCGAGTGGGCTGCATGTCTCAATCTCCGCTGTTCGTGGCCTCGCTGTGGACCGCCGACCCGGGCGGCGCCTCCCCGCGGGACCTCTGCCGGGTCCCTTGGCGTTCTCCGAGACCATTTGGAAACGCTACTGGTGCGGCCGTCTGGAGGCGGTTTCTCCGCTTCCGGTGCTCACGGACCCAAACGTCCGCTGCGCGCCGGTTCTCGAAACCACCACCAGCCGACTCACACCAGCGCATTTCCAAACGGTCTCTCAGGACGCCTTCTTGCGGTATTCGTAGTTCTTGTTCAGCCGATCCAGGAGATAGTCGCCGTAGCGCACCGGCGGGTGGCGCGGCGCCTCGCCCGGCGCCAGGATGGCGGCGGGGCAGTCAACCACCGAATCCATCGACGGGTCGTAGAAGAAGGGCTGGGAATAGCGCTCGCGGCCGCTCAGGTTGAGCACCCGGTGCGGGGTCGAGGCGAAGCGGTCGTTCGACCAGCGCGCCAGGATGTCGCCGACATTCATCACGAAGGTGGTCGGGATCGGCGGCGCCGGGATCCAGTCGCCGGCACGGTTGCGGACCTCGAGCCCGCCGACCGAATCCTGCGCCAGCAGGGTGATGAAGCCGTAATCGGTGTGCGGGGCCGACCCGAACAGCCCTTCCTCGCGCCGCTGCTCCGGATAGTGCAGCAGGCGGAGGAAGAGGGTGGGGCGGTCGAAATGCGGCAGGAAGTAGGTCGGCGGCAGGCCCAGCGCCTCGGCGATCGCCACCGCCATGTCGCGGCCCAGGGCCGACATCGCCCGCATGTAGTCGAGCGCCGCCTGCCGCAGCTCCGGGATCTCCGCCGGCCACTGGTTCGGGCCCTGCAGCGGCTCGCCCAGCGCCGGGTCGTCCTCCGCCACGTCGTGCATCACCATCAGGGATTCGCTCTGGTTCGGCTTGGTGACGTTGGCGACGGAAGAGGTGACGATGGTCGAGGTGCTGAACGGCATGTAGCCGCGATGCGCGCCGTTCATGCGGATGCGCAGCTTGGCCTCGGCCGGCAGGTCGTGGAACTTCACCGACAGCCGGTGCAGCCGCTCGCCCAGTTCCGCCGGCACGCCGTGATCGGCCAGATAGACGAAGCCGATGGTCTCCAGCGTCCGGCGCAGCTCGGCCACCGTGCCGGCCCGATCTTCCGGCCTGGCGCCGCCGCGCAGCGGCGACACGTCCAGCACCGGGATGTTCGAGAATTCTCCCCGACCCATGCGCAAGCTCCCCTGTTTGGGATATCTGTATACAGAAACTCATTTCTGTATACATTTTTCTGACAAGCAAGGAGGCGAGTTTGGCCGAAGCCATCATCATCGACACCGATCCGGGGCAGGACGACGCCTTCGCCATCCTGCTGGCGCTGGCGTCGCCGGAGCTCGAGGTCCTCGGCCTGACCACCGTCGCCGGCAACGTCCCGGTCGCGGTCACCGCCGCGAACGCCCGGCGGGTGGTGGAACTGGCAGGACGATCGGAGATCCCGGTGCGGGCCGGCTGCGAGCGGCCGCTGCTGCGGCCCGCCCGCTTCGCCGAGGAGGTGCACGGCAAGTCCGGCCTGGACGGCTGGGATTTCCCGGCCCCGGCGCGGCCGCCGGAGCCCGGCCACGCGGTTGACTGGATGGTCGAGACGCTGCTGGCCCGGCCGGATGGCGCCACCACCCTGGTGCCGGTCGGTCCCCTGACCAACGTCGCCATGGCGCTGCGCCGCTGCCCGGCGATCGCCCGCAAGATCCGCCGCATCGTGCTGATGGGCGGCGGCTTCTTCCAGGGCGGCAACATGTCCCCGGCAGCGGAGTTCAACATCCTGGTCGACCCGGAGGCCGCCGCCATCGTGTTCGGCGCCGGCATCGACCTCGTCGCCGTGCCGATCGACTGCACCTATGCGGCACCGACGCCGGACAGCTGGATCACCGATCTGGAGGCGCTGGGCACCCGCGTCGGGGCCGCCGGCGCCGGGATGATGCGGTTCTTCCAGCGCTTCGGGAACGAGAAATACGGCACCGCCACCCGGCCGCTGCACGACGCGCTGGCGGTCGGGTACCTGCTGTGGCCGGATCTGTTCACCGGCCGGCGCTGCAACATCGAGATCGAGACGGCATCACCGCTGACCCTCGGCATGACCGTGGTCGACTGGTGGGGCATCTCCGGCCGTCCTGCCAATGGCATGTGGCTGACCGGATGCGATGCGCCGGCCTTCTACGGGCGGATGCTCGAGCGCCTGGCCCGGCTGGGCTGACGCTACAGCGGCGGCGCGGCCAGCGCGTCCTGCAGTGCCGCGAGGAAGGCCTGCGCGGCCAGCGACAGCGGCCGCCGCTTGGGCACGATCAGGCCGATCGAGACCGGGATGCGCGGCGTGAAGGGCCGCACGGCGATGCCGGGCGCCGCCGCCGCGTCCCAGACCGAGTACTCGTCGACCAGGGCCAGGCCGCGGCCGCGCTCGACCAGCTTGCGCACCACATGGCTGTGGTTGGCCGAGAGCGGGTTGCGGATCTGCACGCCCTCGTCGGCCAGCGTCTTGGCGATCGCGGCGCCGAAGGGCAGGGTCTTCGGATAGGTGATCAGCGGCAGGCCGGCCAGGTCGGCCGCCTTGATCTCACCGTGCCGCGCCAGCGGATGCGCCGGCGGCATGATGCAGACCATCGACCCGGTGCGCAGCGTCTGCGCCATCAGGTCCATCTCCTGGCTCGGATGATGGACCAGGCCGAGGTCGTAGTTGCCGCGGCTGACGAAGGAATGGATCTTGTCGGAATCGAGGATATCGATCTGGACGAACACCTCCGGGTGGCGGGCGTTGAAGGCCTCGACCACCAGCGGCAGCAGGGCCACGCCGAAAGTGGCGAGCGTGGCGACCTGGACGAAGCCGCTCTTCAGCCGCGCTAGGTCGACCGACAGGCTCTCGAAGAAGGCCAGCTCCTCCATCAGCCGGGCCGCATGGGTGAACAGGATCTCGGCTTCCGGCGTCGGCTGCAGCCGGCCGCCGCTGCGCTGGAACAGCGCGATGCCGATCGAATCCTCCAGCTGCTTCAGCGATTTGCTGGCATTCGGCTGGGTCGTGCCCAGGGCCGCCGCAGCCTCGGTGACCGACCCGGTCTTCATGAACACCATCAGGGTCTCGAGGTGCCGGATCTTGATCTTGTGCATGGCGTCCCTGCTCATTCCAATTCGGAATGGAAAGCTCGATTAAATGAATTTTCCATGACGGCGCGGGGCTGCCTAGCATCGTTTCGCGATCACCGGGCGGGCGAGGCACCGCCGGATCAAGAATTCGAGCGCAGGGCCACGAATACGTGCCGGAAAACGGCACGGGGTCCGCCCTGCGGACACGGGAAGGCTTCGGTTCACGACGTCGGGAGACGCGTCATGGCGTTCGGCTGCGCGGTCGGAATGGGCATCGATGTCGCCGCCGGTTGATCCGGTCGCCTCCGACGCCGCCCTGCCGGCCAGGGTCGACGTGGTCGTGGTCGGCGGCGGCATCGTCGGCGCCGCGACCGCGCTGTCCCTGGCCGAGAAGGGCCTGTCGGTCGCCCTGTGCGAGAAGGGCCGCATCGGCGGCGAGCAGTCCAGCCGCAACTGGGGCTGGTGCCGCAAGATGGGGCGCGACCCGTCCGAGCTGCCGCTGGCGATCGAAAGCCTGCGCCTGTGGGAGGGGATGAACGCGCGGGTCGAGGCCGAGACCGGCTTCCGCAAGAGCGGCATCCTCTATCTCTGCGAGACGCCGCAGGACATCGCCCAGCACGAGGCCTGGCTGGAGCACGCCCGCCAGTTCCAGCTCGACTCCCGGCTGGTCGACGGCGACGAGATCGCCCGGCTGCTGCCGGGTGCCGCGCGGCGCTGGCCGGCGGCCCTCTACACCCCGAGCGACGGCCGGGCCGAGCCGCAGAAGGCCGCCCCCGCCATCGCCGAGGCGGCGCGCCGGCGGGGCGCGGCGGTGCTGACCGGCTGCGCCGTGCGCGGCATCGAGACCACGGCCGGGCGGGTCGCCGGCGTGGTCACCGAGAAAGGGCCGATCGCCTGCGACGCGGTGGTGCTGGCCGGCGGCGCCTGGTCGCGGCCGTTCTGCGGCAACATGGACCTGGCCTTCCCGCAGCTGAAGATCCTCGGCTGCGTCATGCGCACCGCGCCGCTGGAGGGCGGGCCGGAGGAGGCGGTGGGGGCGTCGAACTTCGCCTTCCGCAAGCGGCTCGACGGCGGCTACACCATCGCCCAGCGCAACGCCAACCTGGCGCCGATCGTGCCGGACAGCTTCCGGTTGTTCTTCGACTTCCTGCCGGCGCTGCGCAAGCAGCGGCACGAGCTGCGGCTGCGCATCGGCCGCCGCTTCATCGAGGAATGGCGCCTGGCGCGCCGCTGGGCCCTGGACCAGGCCACGCCCTTCGAGCAGGTGCGGGTGCTGGACCCGGTGCCGGATGACGGCATCCTCGACGAGGGCCGCGCCAACCTGGTCAAGGCCTTCCCCGCCTTCGAGCGCATGGTGGTGCAGGAGCGCTGGGCCGGGCTGGTCGACGTCACGCCGGACGCGGTGCCGGTGATCTCCGCGGTCGACGCGGTGCCCGGCTTCTTCATCGCCAGCGGCTTCTCCGGCCACGGCTTCGGCATCGGCCCCGGTGCCGGCCGGCTGATGGCCGACCTGGTGGCCGGCGACGCCCCGGTCGTCGACCCGGCCCCGTTCCGCTACGCGCGCTTCGCCAAGGCCCCGCTGCGGGCTGCGGCCTAGGAGGAGCGCCATGGTTTCTCGTTCTTCGGTTTCGTGAGGTCACCTCGCATGGCTTGGCGCATTGGCGTGGATTCCGGCGGGACGTTCACCGACGTCTGCCTGTTCGACGACGCGAGCGGGCGGCTCGACGTCTGGAAGGTCTCCTCGACCCCGGACGACCCGTCCCGCGGCATCGTCCAGGGGGTGGAGGAGGGGGCGGCCCGGGTCGGCGCCGAACCGGGCGCGATCGGCTATTTCGGCCACGGCACCACGGTCGGCACCAACGCGCTGATCCAGCATCGCGGCGTTCGCACCGGCCTGCTGACCACCGACGGCTTCCGCGACCTGCTGGAGATCGGCCGGCAGAAGCGTCCGGACCTGTACGACCTGCAGGCCGACAAGCCGGAGACGCTGGTCAGCCGCGACCTGCGCATCGACATCCCGGAGCGCATCCGCCACGACGGGACGGTCGAGACCCCGCTGGACGAGGCGGCGCTGCGCCGGGCGGTGCGCGACCTGCGCGCGGCCGGGGTCGAGGCGGTGGCGGTCAGCTTCCTCTACGGCTTCGTCCGCAGCGAGCACGAGGAGACGGCGCTGCGCATCCTGGCCGAGGAGTTCCCGGAGGCCTTCGCCTGCGCCTCGCACGGCGTGGCGCCGGAGTTCCGCGAATACGAGCGGGTCTCGACCACGGTGGTGAACGCCTATCTCGGCCCGGTGATGCGCGGCTATATCGAGCGGCTGGGACAGCGGCTGTCGGAGATCGGGGTCAAGGCGGCGCCGCGGCTGACCCAGTCGAATGGCGGCGTCATCAGCTTCGAGACGGCGGCGCGGCTGCCGGTCCGCACCGTCCTGTCCGGGCCCAGCACCGGCGTGGTCGCGGCCCAGGCGATCGGGGCGGTCGCCGGCTTCCCGGACCTGATCACCTTCGACATGGGCGGCACCAGCACCGATGTCGCGCTGCTGGCCGGTGGCCAGTGCCGGCTGGCGGGGGAGGCGGTGGTGCATGGCTATCCGATCAAGGCGCCGATGCTGGACATCCACACGGTCGGGGCGGGGGGCGGCTCGATCGCTTACGTCGACAGCGGCGGGCTGCTCAAGGTCGGGCCGCGCAGCGCAGGCGCCTTTCCCGGGCCGGTCTGCTACGGCCACGGCAATGACGAGCCGACGGTGACCGATGCCAATGTCGTGCTGCAGACGCTGAACCCGGTGTCGCTGCTGGGCGGCCGCATGGCGGTGCGCCGCGACCTGGCGGAGGCCGCGATCGGCCGGCTGGCGCAGCGGCTGGGCCTCGGGCCGATGGAGACGGCGCAGGGCATTCTCACCGTCGTCACCGCCAACATGGCCAAGGCGATCCGCGTCATCAGCGTGCAGCGCGGCCACGACCCGCGCGACTACACGCTGATGGCCTTCGGCGGCGCCGGGCCGCTGCACGCCGCCCGCATGGCCAAGGAGCTCGACATCGGCCGGATCCTGGTGCCGCAGACTCCGGGGATCCTCTGCGCCATGGGATTGCTGCTGACCGATCTGCGCGCCGATTTCGCCGCCACCCGGCTGACCACGCTGGACCCGGCGGCGCTGCCCGCGGTCGGGGCCGCCTTCGACGGGCTGCTGGTCCGGGCCGAGGAGTGGTTCGCGCAGGAGGAAGTGCCGCAGGGCGCCCGGCGGATCACCCGCACGGTCGACATGCGCTATGCCGGCCAGAACTACGAGCTGCCGGTGGCGCTGCCGGACGGGCCGGTCGGGCCGGCAACGCTGGAGGCCCTGGCCGCCGGCTTCGCCAAGGCGCATGAGCGGCAATACGGCTTCGTCGCCGCCGGCGAGCCGGTGCAGCTGGTCACCTTCCGGGTCGAGGCCGCGGGCGTCGTCACCAAGGCCAGCTTCCAGCCGCAGCCCGATGCCGGGCCGGAGGCCGGGCATGCCGTCACCGGTGCGCGCGAGGTCTGGCTGCCGGAGGCGGGGGGCTGGGTGTCCTGCCCGGTCTATGACCGCGCCCAACTCAAGCCCGGCAACCGCATCGCCGGCCCGGCCGTGGTCGAGCAGATGGACAGCACCACCGTCATCCTTCCCGGCATGACGGCCCATGTCGAACCCTATCTCAACCTGGTCCTGGAGGTCCGATGAGCGTCGCCGTCCCCGAGCGCCGCGAGGCCGCGCTCGACCCGATCACGGTCGAGGTCATCGGCAGCGCCTTCGCCTCGATCGCGGAGGAGATGGGGGAGGCGCTGGTCCGGGCCAGCTACTCGACCAACATCAAGGAGCGGCGCGACTGCTCGACCGCCCTGTTCGACCTGGCCGGCAACACGCTGTGCCAGGCCGAGCACATCCCGATGCATCTCGGCAGCTTCATCGGCATCATCCCGCACATCATGAAGCGCCATCCGCTCGACCGGATGCGGCCGGGCGACGTGTTCATCGGCAACGACGCCTATGAGGGCGGCGGCACCCATCTGCCCGACATCGTGCTGGCGGAGCCGATCTTCGTCGACGGGCGGATGGTGGCCTGGGCGGTCAACACCGCCCATCACGCCGACTTCGCCGACCGCGGCCACGCCCATATCTACCAGGAGGGGATCCGGATCCCGCCGATCCGGCTCTATCGCGCCGGCCAGTTGAAGGCCGATGTGCAGGAACTGGTGCTGCTGAACTGCCAGGTCCCGCGCGAGCGCCTGTCCGACTTGCGGGCGCAGATGGCGGCCAACCGCCTCGGCGTGCAGCGGATGACGGCGCTCTGCGCCAAATACGGCGTCGACGTCGTGCTCGCGGCCGGCGCCGCGCTGCAGGATTATGCCGAGCGCAAGATGCGCGCCGGCATCGCCGCGATCCCGGACGGCACCTACCGCTTCGCCGATCGTTTCGACAATCCGGAGCTGGACGGCGAGCTCGACTTCGTGGTCGAGATCATCGTGGCCGGCGACGAGATGAAGCTGCATTTCGACAGCCCGCCGCAGGTCCGCGGCGGCCTCAACGTCGTCTACACGGCGCTGCTGTCGACGGTCTATTACGCGGTGAAGACGGTGGTCGACCCGACCATCCTGCCCAATGCCGGGCTGGCGCGGCCGCTGACGGTGACGGCGCCCGAGGGCACGGTGCTGAACTGCGTCCATCCGGCGGCGGTCAACGGCCGGGTGGCGACCTGCCAGCGCATCGCCGACCTGATCCACGGCGCCCTGGCCCAGGCGGTGCCGGAGCGGCTGACCGCGGCCAGCAACGGCTCCTGCGCCTCCGCCACCTTCATGGGGCGCGACCCGAAGACCGGCGGCCTCTGGGTCTATCTCGAGACCATCGGCGGCGGCAGCGGCGCCCGGGCCGGCAAGGACGGGCTCGATGGCGTCCATGTCCACATGACCAACACCTCGAACCTGCCGGCCGAGGCGTTGGAGCTGGAATATCCGCTGACCCTGCTGCGCTACGAGCTGGTCGACGGCTCCGGCGGCCCGGGCACGCGGCGGGGCGGCATGGGGCTGCGCCGGGTCTACCGGGCCGAGGCCGATTGCCGGGTGCATATCGACGGCTCGCGCCTGCGCTCTTCCCCCTGGGGGCTGGAGGGCGGGCAGGAGGGCGGCCGCGGCGGCTTCGTCTTCGGCCCCGGCGTCGCGCCGTTCGACCACGGCAACGGCGACCTGAAGCGCGGCGACGTCATCGAGATCATCACGCCGGGCGCCGGCGGCTACGGCCCGCCCTCCGGACGCGCGGCCGAGGCGGTCCGGCGCGATGTCGCCGAAGGACGGATCGACAGGGAAACGGCGCAGAGGGTGTACGGCGCCGCACTCTGACCACGACAACAAACAGGGAGAGGTCATCATGCTCTTGTCCCGTCGCACATTGCTCGCCACCGGGCTCGCCGCCGGCGCCGTGCTGCCGGCGCTGCGCCTGCCGGCCTGGGGCCAGGCGTCGCCGGACACGCTGCGCTTCGGCCTCTCCAGCTATCCGCCGAACCTGCAGCCCTGGGTGAATTCCGGCGGCGCCGCGGGCTCCGTCTCGGCGCTGCTGCATCGCGGCCTCCTGTCCTACGACGCGGAGGGCAAGCTGCAGGGCGAGCTGGCCGAGAGCTGGCAGCCGGAGGGCGACAAGGCCTGGGTGTTCCGCCTGCGGGAGGCCTTCTTCCACAACGGCGCCCCGGTCACCGCCGCCGACATCCAGTGGAACATCGAGCAGATCGCCGCCGAGAAATCGACCGCCTATCTGCGCACCCAGCTGCAGGGGGTGGAGCGGGTCGAGACGCCGGACGAGCGCACCGTGCGCCTGGTCATGAAGCAGCCGACCGTCTGCGTGCCGCACTGGTTCGCCAACTACTACATGCCGATGGTGGCCAAGGACTCGACCGCCGACGACCCGCTCGGCATCGGTGCCGGGCCCTTCGTGCTGCAGGCGCAGGACCGCGGCGTCTCGCTCGACCTCGTCGCCTTCGACAAATACTACAAGCCCGGCCTGCCGAAGCTGAAGGCGGTCAGAATCGTCGCCTATCCGGACGAGAACCTGCGGGTGGCGGCGCTGCAGGCCGGCGATGTCGACCTGATCGACTACGTCCCCTGGCAGTCGATGCAGTCGATCGAGGCCGACCAGAACCTGAAGCTGGACAACCAGCTCGGCCCCTTCATGTACCTGACCTTCAACGGCCGGACCGGCCCCTTCGCCGATCCGCGCATCCGCAAGGCGGTGGCGCTGGGCATCAAGCGCGACGAGATCGTGCAGGCGGCCTTCTTCGGCCGCGGCGCGCCGCTGGAGGGCCTGCCCTTCCCGCCGGGCACGCCCTTCTACGACGAGGTCGCTGCGCATGGCTGGCGCTACGACCTCGACAAGGCCAAGGCGCTGCTGGCCGAGGCCGGCGTGGCCGACGGCTTCTCCTGCACGCTGCTGTCGACCGCGCAATACGGCATGCACAAGAGCACGGCCGAGGTGATCCAGCAGAACCTGGCCGAGCTCGGCATCCAGGTGGAGCTCAACATGCCGGACTGGCCGACCCGGGTCAGCCTGGGCAATCGCGGCCAGTACGAGTTCGCGGTGATGGGCACGGCGATGGAAAGCCCGGACCCGGAAAGCCTGTCCTCCTTCGTCGATTCCTCGCTGTCGCCGTCCTACATCCGCAGCACCGGCATCACCGTGCCCGGGCTGAACGAACTGCTGGCGGCGGGGCGGGGCGAGTTCGACACGGCCAAGCGCCGCGAGATCTACGCCAAGGCCGACCAGCTGGTTCTGGACCAGGCGCCGATGGTGACGCTGGCCTACCGGGCCCAGGGCTTCGCCATGCGCAAGGCGCTGCAGGGCTTCCGCAACCTGCCGGGCGGCCTCAGCTTCTATTCGGTCAGCACCGTGGACCAGTCCTTCTTCGCCTGAGGGGGCGATCATGCTCTGGTTCCTCAAGCGCCTCGCCGTTTCGATCCTGCTGATCTGGCTGGTCGCCAGCATCGTCTTCCTGGCGATCCATCTGGTGCCGGGCGACCCGGCAGAGACCCTGCTGTCCCAGGGCGGCGTCGCGCCCGACCCGGCGATCGTCGAGGATCTGCGCCGGCAGCTCGGCCTCGACCGGCCGGTGCTGGCGCAATACGCCCACAGCCTGTGGGGCCTGCTGCAGGGCGACCTGGGCGTGTCGATGCTCGATGGCAGCCCGGTGGCGCGGGAGATCGGGCGCCGGCTGCCGCGGACGCTGGAGCTGATCGGCGTCGCCGCGCTGATCAGCCTCGTGATCGGCATCCCCGCCGGCACGCTGGCCGCCCTGCGCGCCGGCGGCTGGTTCGACCGCATCGCGTCGGGCCTGTCCGGCCTCGCCCAGGCGGTCCCGGTCTTCGTCATCGGCACGCTGCTGGTCATGGTCTTCGCCCAGCAGCTGCGCCTGGTGCCGGCGGGCGGCTATGTCCCCTTCGCCCAGAACCCGGCGCAGCACCTGATCCTGCTGCTGATGCCGGCCGTCACCATCGCGTCCGGGCTGGCGGCGATCGTCTTCCGCGTCATGCGTGCCGCGGCGCTGGAGGTGATGCCGCAGGACTTCGTCCGCACCGCCATGGCCAAGGGCGTGACGCGGCGGCAGGTGCTGACCCACCACGTCATCCGCAATGCGCTGATGCCGGTGGTGACGGTGGTGGCGCTGCATCTCGGCAGCCTCTTGGGCGGCACGGTGCTGGTCGAGTACGTCTTCAACTGGCCCGGCCTGTCGGGGCTGCTGGTCGGCGCGGTCAACGCCCGCGACTATCCGGTCGTCGTCGGCGTGGTGCTGGTGATCTCGATCCTGTTCGTCGGGCTGAACCTCGCGGTCGACATGCTCTACGCACTCCTCGATCCGCGCGTGCGCCGGGCATGAGACGGATTCCCTGGATCGCGGCCGGGGCGACCGCCGGCCTTCTGCTGATCGCCGCGGCGGCGCCGCTGCTCGGCCTCGCCGACCCTCTGGCGATGGCGATGAAGAGCCGCTTCGCCGGGCCGACGGCGGCTCATCTGCTGGGCCAGGACGAATATGGCCGCGACGTCCTCTCGCGCCTGGTCTGGGGGCTCAGGACCTCGCTCTTCGTCGGCCTCGCCGCCTCCGCTCTGGCGGGAGTCCTCGGCACCGCGCTGGGCATCCTCGGCGGCTATCTCCGCGGCGTGGCGGAGGTGCTGGCGATCCGGTCGATGGACGTGGTGCTGTGCTTTCCGCCGCTGCTGCTGGCCCTCCTGGTGGTGACGCTGCTCGGCCCCGGGATGCTGACTCTGATCCCGGTCCTGGCGCTGGTCTATCTCCCGGCCTTCACCCGGCTGACCTATGCCGGGGTGCTCTCCGTCCGCTCGCAGGACTATGTCGAGGCGATGCGGGCCCAGGGCGCGGGCGGGCTCGAGATCATGACCCGCACCATCCTGCCCAACGTCGCCGGGCCGATCCTGGTGCAGTTCAGCCTCGCCACCGCCTCGGCCGTGGTGCTGGAATCCGGCCTGTCCTTCCTCGGCCTCGGCGTGGTGCCGCCGGCGCCGTCGCTGGGGGTGATGATCGGCGGCGCCCGCGCCACCATGGCCCAGGCGCCGCTGCTGCTGCTGTGGCCCTGCATCGCGCTGGTCCTCACCATCCTGGTGCTCAATGCCCTGTGCGACGGGCTGCGCGATTTCCTGGATCCCAAGACCCTGGTGCGCCGGCCCTTCCGGCGCCGCCAGGCAGCCGCCGGTCCGGCCGAGGCCGTGGTGGAGGAGGGCGCGGTGCTCGACCTGGATCGCCTGTCGATCCAGATCGACGCGCCGCCGCAGCCGATCCCGGCGGTTCGCGACGTCTCGCTGCGCATCCGCCCCGGCGAGACCGTGGCGGTGGTGGGCGAGAGCGGGTCGGGCAAGTCGCTGACCAGCCTGGCGGTGATGGGGCTGCTGCCGCCGGTGGCGCAGGTCGGCGGAGGCGCGGTGCGGCTGCAGGGGGCGGACCTGCTGCGGCTCGACGCCGAGGCCGTGCGGCAGCGCCGCGGCCGCAGCATGGCGATGGTGTTCCAGGACCCGGCGTCGAGCCTGAACCCGGTGCACCGGGTCGGCGACCAGATCGCCGAGGCGATCCGTGCCCACCGCGCCATCTCCGGCGCCGCCGCCTGGCGCGAGGCGGTGGCGCTGCTGCGTCGCGTCGGCATCCCGGACCCGGAGCGGCGGGCGCGGTCCTTCCCGCACGAGCTGTCGGGCGGCATGCGGCAACGGGTGATGATCGCCATCGCCATCGCCAACGACCCCGCTTTGCTGATCGCCGACGAGCCGACGACCGCGCTCGACGTCACCATCCAGGCGCAGATCCTCGACCTCCTGGCCGAGCTGCGGCGGCAGAGCGGCATGGCCCTGCTGTTCGTCACCCACAGCCTGCCGGTGGTGTCCGAGATCGCCGACCGGGTGGTGGTGATGTATGCCGGCGAGGTGGTGGAGGAGGGGCGCACCGGCGAGGTCTTCGGCGCCCCGCTGCACCCCTACACCGCGGCCCTCCTGGCCAGCGCGCCGCGCGAGGACGGGCCGCCGCCGCGCGGCATCCCCGGCGTGGTGCCGGCGCCGGACGCGCTGCCTGCCGGCTGCGCCTTCGCCCAGCGCTGCCCGATGCGCGCCGGCGCCTGCGAGGCGGCGCGGCCGCAGCTTGTCGAGCCCGCCATGGATCGGAGGACGCGATGCCTGCGCTGGAGGGAGCTGTGACGCCGCTCGTCGTCGCCGAAGGCATCGGCCGCCGCTTCGGCGGGCGCGGCGTGTTCGGGCTGGGCCGGCCGGTCCAGGCGGTGACCGATGTCAGCCTGTTGCTTGCGCGCGGCGAGACGGTCGGGCTGGTCGGCGAAAGCGGGTCGGGCAAGAGCACGATTGGCCGGCTGCTGCTCGGGCTGCAGCCGCTCAGCGCCGGGCGTGTGCTGTTCGACGGCACCGATCTCTCCGGCCTCGGCCGGGAACCGCTGCGGCAGCTGCGGCGGCGCATGCAACTGGTGTTCCAGGACCCGTTCTCCAGCCTCGACCCGCGGCGCCGGGTCGGCGCCCAGATCGCCGACGGGTTGCGCATCCACCGCCTGGCCGACGAGGCGGCGCGCCGGCGGCGGGTGCGCGACCTCCTGGTCCAGGTCGGGCTGCAGCCGGAGCATGCCGACCGCTATCCGCACGCCTTCAGCGGCGGCCAGCGCCAGCGCATCGCCATCGCCCGGGCGCTCTCGACCGAGCCGGATTTTCTGGTGGCGGACGAGCCGGTCTCGGCCCTCGATGTCTCGGTCCAGGCCCAGGTCATGGCGCTCTTGTCCTCGCTCAGGGCCGAGCTCGGCCTGACCATGCTGTTCATCAGCCACGATCTGCCGGTGGTGCGCCACCTGTGCGACCGGGTGGTGGTGCTGTATCTCGGCCGGGTGATGGAGGAGGGGCCGGTGAGGACGATCTTCACCGCGCCCCGCCATCCCTACACCAGGGCGCTGCTGTCGGCGGCGCCGTGCCTCGCGGCCGACGGGCGGCCGCAGCGCATCCGCCTGGCCGGCGAGCCGCCGAGCCCGCACGACCCGCCCTCCGGCTGCGTTTTCCGCACCCGCTGCCCGCACGCTCTGCCGGCCTGTGCCGAGGCGGTGCCGCGGCTGCGCGATGCGGCGGCCGGCCACCGTTTCGCCTGCATCCGCGACGATGTCACACAGCCGCCGATCGTCCTTCCGGTCGAGCCGAAGCGTGACTTGATGCTTGACTCCATCCATAGTGGACGATCACAATCATAATCTCAGCTCCAAAGAAACGATCGAATGTCAGGACCAGTGCCCGGCTCGTGATCATTCGATTGTGTGCTGTCTGATCATCGAGCGATGAAAAAGAAGGCAAGATGTGCCTGTGGTAGGCATTCTTCGTTCATCGGAATTGTGTCAGTTCTTCCAGGATGAGGAGGACATGATACACAAGACACCGCTCGAGCCGTCGCTGTGGTACGCCACGGCGGCCGCGGCGCCGGAGACGACGGCGCTGGACGGGACCGTCGACGCGCCGGTCTGCGTGATCGGCGCCGGCTACACCGGCCTGTCCACCGCGCTGCATCTCGGCGAGCGCGGCGTCGGCGCGGTGGTG
Organism: Inquilinus sp. NPDC058860; assembly: GCF_042743185.1. Classification (NCBI taxonomy): domain Bacteria; kingdom Pseudomonadati; phylum Pseudomonadota; class Alphaproteobacteria; order Rhodospirillales; family Rhodospirillaceae; genus Inquilinus; species Inquilinus sp. NPDC058860. The sequence goes on from NZ_JBHYMS010000020.1 coordinate 114,356, forward strand.
CTGGAGGCGGAGCAGATCGGCCATGGCGGGTCGGGCCGCAACGCCGGCCACTGCACCCCGACCTTCCATGTCCACGAGATCGCGACCGTCCGGCGGATCCTGGGCGAGCCCTTCGCCGCGCGGCTGATCGAGCGGCAGACCAACGCCGCCAACCTGGTCTTCGACGTCATCCGCCGCTATGGCATCGACTGCGAGGCGGTGCAGACCGGCTACATCCACGCCGCCCACGCCACCGCCGCCCTGGCGAAGCTGGAGCGGCGCTGCCGGGAATACGCCCAGGTCGGCAAGGCCACCCGGATGCTCGACCGCGACGAGGCCCAGCGCCTGACCGGGTCGCCGCGCTTCTGCGGCGGCTGGTTCCATCCGGAGGGCGGGCATCTCAACCCGCTCGGCTATGCCCGCGGCCTGGCGCTGGCGGCGATCTCGCGCGGCGCGCAGATCTTCACCCGATCGCCGGTCACCGCGATCCGACCGCTGGGCGGGCGCTGGCGGGTCGAGACCCCCACCGGCGCCGTCGTCGCCGACAAGGTGGTGTGCGGCACGGGCGCCTACACCGACGGATACTGGCCGGGGCTGGAGCAGAGCTTCGCCCGGCTCGGCGTCGCCGTGCTGGCGACCCAGCCGCTCGGCGACAACGTCCGCCGGACGATCGCGCCGGACAACAACACCGTGGTCGACAGCCGGCGCGACATCTCGATCTGGAAATACGACAAGGACGGGCGGCTGGTGACCTCGCTGTTCGTCGAGGGAAGGCGTGGCACGGACCCTGCCTACACCACGGCGCTGATGCGGCGGAAGCTGCAATGGCTGCTGCCGCAGCTCGGCGACATCGAGTTCCAGTACAGCTGGTCCGGCGCGCTCGACATGCAGCCGCGCACCTTCCCGCGGCTCTACGGCCTGGCGCCCGGCATCGTCGCGTCGCTCGGCTATTCCGGCCGCGGCGTGCCGACCGGCACGATGATGGGCACGGTGCTGGCCGATTGGGCGACGGGGACGCCGCCGCAGGATCTCGCTTTGCCGGTCGAAACGCTGCAGCGAGCGCCCGTCTACATGAGCTTCATGCCGCGCGTCATGCTGGCCTGGTCGCGGATCCGCGACCAGCGCGCCGCACGGCGCGACGGCCTCGACCCGCCGCCGTTTTGACCATGCGGAACCGTCAGTTGACCCACTTCACCGAAACCAAGGACGGCTGTGCCCGCCATGAGCAATGGCCGCATCGAGGGACGCGCCGGCCGCGCCCGCCCGCGGAGCAATCCGCAGATCCCGAAGACGATCGACTTCTCGGAGATCGACTTCGACATCTTCACCGACCTGCTCAGCTTCTACGTCCGCACCGTCAACCTGCTGGTCAGCCGCGACCTGGACCAGCAGATGGCGGCGCTGGAGGTGGCCGGCGGCACCGGCAAGATCTCGACGCTGCTGCTGGTCGGCCGCAACCCGGGCATCCGGCCCTCGGTGCTGGCGCATTTCATCTTGAAAGACCGTTCGGCCATGGGCCGGCTGCTCGACCAGCTGCAGCAGGCCGGGCTGATCGAGCAGAAGATCGCGCCGGAGGAGCGGCGGGCGCGCGAGCTGTACCTGACCGCCAAGGGCCGGCGCGTCGCCGGGCAGGTGCGCGCCGTCGCCCGTCGGCAATCCGCCGACTTCTTCTCGATCCTGAGCGGGCAGGAGCAGGCCGATCTGCTGCGCCTGCTGCGCAAGGTCTATGTCGGCTACGTCGAGCAGGCGCCATCGGGCGACTAGCCGCTCCGGCCCAGCTTCTTTTTAGTCCCCCCTCCCCTTGCGGGAGGGGGGCAGGGGGAGGGGGCTGCGCGCGTCCGCGCGCGAATGCGAATGGAACCTGTCTCTCCATTCAACCCGGCCTACGGT